>JAIXVO010000593.1 GCA_027482985.1 Cyanobacteriota bacterium | reverse complement strand
GCTTGCGGCGATCGGAATGGAATGGCGAAATTAGTCTAGAACTCGAATTAGTTGGGGCGCGTCCCTCCACGGTGCCCAGCCAAACCGCAGAATTTATCTACGACGATCGCCCCTACACCTGCCGTCTGGTGGAACTGGAGTCCGGCAAACAACTGCGCCTCCGGAATGCTCAGGGCAAAGTACTGGTCTTGCAACAAGGACAACGCCTCGGCACCCTCACCCAAAGCCCGACTGAATCAGTCGAAGTTGATGTCAGCCAACCTTACTATTTCAACCTGATCAAAGCGGCGTTGATGGCTTTAGGACTGGAATCATTGCAAGCATAGGCGATCGCACAGGTCATGCCACTGAATGCACAGGCAATCCGACTGGCACCGATGAGCGATCGCAGACATTTCCTTTGGAGCTATAGAATTTATTAAGTTTGCATCAAGAATTTAGGTGGAGGCCGGATATCGCGACTGGGGGGCGAGAAAAAATAGGCAGGGTGCGATCGCGGTCAACCTATTTCTCTCAACCCATGCCTTCAGCCGAACCGCCTCTCCTTGTAGATGGTCAGGATTTCCCCCAACTTTTACCGCTGCCACCGCTGTTGACCAGCCATCAATCGGGCTGGAGCGGTATCCAACTGGCACATCATCGGCAACCTGCGTTCGCATTGCCAGAACTCGCTAATCTGCAACATGTGGTCATTTTGCCAGTGGGGCATGGCGCTCTAGAAGCCGAATTTATTGCCGAGGGTCACCTCTACACCTTCGCCTACCAGGAACCAGATTATGCCAGTTGCATTCAAGTTTTTCCAGCGCATCTGCCTTACAAAATTGAGGTACCAGCCCGACTGCAGGGGGTTGAATTTATTCATTGCTACTTGGAACCCTCCTTTGTCACGCAAATTGCTCCGGAATCGGTCAATCCCGATCGCGTGGAAGTGTTGCTGGAACTCAAACGCCCGGATCTGCTGATTCGGCAAATTGGGCTGGCACTCCGCCAGAGTTTAGCCCTGGATGGCGTGGGTAGTCGCTTCTATGCAGAGTCAATGGCAACCGCATTATCAGCTCATTTATTACAACATTACGCCACCCGCCCACACTTATTTCGGACTTATGACGATGGCTTATCTCGACCAAATTTAGGACAAGCATTGGAGTATATCAATACTCATTTGGGGGAGAATCTGTCGCTCAGTGCGATCGCGGCTGAATTGCACATGAGCCACTATTATTTTTGTCGTCTGTTTAAGCGATCGATGGGCATTACACCGCACCAATATTTGATTCAACAACGAGTGGAACGCGCCAAGCAACTCCTCCAATGCCCCGAACTGACTGTGACTGCCGTCGCTTTACAAACGGGGTTTAGCAGTCAAAGCCATTTGTCTAAGCATTTTCGCAAGCAAACGGGCTTGACTCCCCAACAGTTTCGGCAGATCTAAGAATCGGGGCTAATGGCAATGTCAAAACGCCTGCATGGGGGCGCGATCGCGTCACTCAGGCAGGCGTTTGGTTGCGACTGCTCAACCCCAGCGATGCGATCTGAACTTGGGCGTTGCTGAATGGGGGCATGAATTGCCCTCATCCCCAGCCCTTCTCCCCACGGAAAAGGGAGCTAAAACTCTTGTTCCCTCTCCTTTTGGGAGAGGGTTAGGGTGAGGGCGGATCGGGTGGCTTCATCCCGGAATTCAGCAACGCCGAACTTGTGTTTTTCAAGTGCGCAAGATTTTGCTCTGAAGTCGCAAGAATGTTTTCGACAGATCTCCGTCATTTTCCCTAAAGTGGTGATGTCAAGCCGCTAGAACGGCACTTCATCAGCACCCGTGCATCTGCCGTTACCCATTCACCGTTGATGCAGGAGATTGATTGTGATCAATTCAGTATTCGTGTCCGCGATCGCGGGTGTTGCGCTAACGACTGCGACTGTGCTCACCAGCACTGCCGCCCAAGCCGCCCTCCTTAAATTTAATTTCACGACTGACCAGGGTGGAAGCGGTTCCTTTGTGCTCAACACTGAAACCCCGCTCTCATTGGCGATTCCACCCCAATTAGATGCTAATGGCAACGTAGTGGCTTTACCAGTAAACGTTTATGCCAATGCGGTATCCAGTTTCTCGTTCTCATCTCCTGGTGCTGGCTCTTTCCAGTACGACCCGATCGATTTTGCCCTACTGGTTTCTAGCCCATCGCTTAACAGTTCCTTGGGCTTAATTGGTTCACCAGCTTGTGGCGATTTTTCACAGGACTGTCCCCTGCAACTTGAAATGATTTATAGAGGTGCCGTGGCAAATCTTCCGTCCCTTTCCATCGATCCCTCAAATTATTTTTTGTTTAGTGTTGTTGCCTTCAAAGCGTTTGCCTTAGAGGCTACGTTTGTTGAGAAAATCACCAGCACCACAGCAACGGTCATTCCTACTCCTGCCCTGTTGCCGGGTTTAATTGGGTTCAGTGCCGCTGTCATTCGCAAACGCCGAGCGGCAGCGAAAGAACGCGTACTGAATTAAGCAAGAGGCGATCGTAGGGGCGGGTTTGACAGATGATCCGAGCGATGTACAAAAATCCTGCGAAACCCGCCCCTACAAGGAATTAGGCTGGATTGAAGGTGTCGTTCTCAGCCAGCCGACCTAATGTGGTTGGGGCACAAAGGAGAGCGGCAATAGTTTTTCTAACTCCAGGTTGGAGGCGGCTTGGGCGAGGGTGGGTAGATGGGTGCGATCGCTGAAATAGGGGAGTAACCCTAACACTGGGATGCCCGTCAGGGATTGAATCAGGGCGGCGGGTGCCCACTGCTCAATGTCTTGTTCGGAGCAGGGTTGGGCGCAATTGAGGACAATGCCTTTCAAGTGAATGCGAGTTTGGCGGGCTAGCGCGACATTCGCCACGGCCTGCCCGATCGCCCCCAGCTTGACGGGCACCACCAGCACTGTGGGAATTCGCCAATCCCAGGCCAGATCAGCCACCGTGGTTTCATACGTGACTGGCGAACCCAAGCCACCCAAGCCTTCCACCAGGACAAAATCGCGCGTTTGCCGCAACTGCTCGAAGGCTTGCCAAGCGATATCCAGAGCGATCGTCTTGCCTTCCAACGTCGCCGCCAGCGGGGGGGCGAGGGGCGCTTGAAACCGGAGTGGGGTCACATCCGCCGGCTCCAGCCCAAACAATTGGCTATACCACTCACAATCTCCTACGCCTGACTGCAACGGCTTCAGAATGCCTAACTGTTGGGGTTGGCAATACTGCTGCCAGTAAGCTGCCAAAGCTGTGGTTAAGACGGTTTTCCCGGCATCCGTATCCGTTCCAGCAATCAGCAATGCGTTCAAGGTGTGCTCCTTTCGCGATCGACCCGACCCAGTTCTAAGGTGTAATCCGTCCCGGTGGGTCCCAGGATATCAATTCGGTAGTCGCCCGGACGGTTGCCACTATCGTAAGACACAACGGCTTGCCAAAAACTCGCCCCATTCGCACTGACCACTTGCCCAGAAGGGTCAAACACCCGCAGCGTCGCACCGCCCCACACCTGCGCCGACAACACATCGCCATTATTGGCAGGCACCACATAGCGGTTCACGACCTTGGGGCGAATGCGATCGCTAAAGGATTGCGTGTTGTCGCCAGGGGGAAAGTTCACCGGAATTTCGTTAATCGCAGGGGGTTGGGGCGATGGGGGGGGCGGCGGTGGGGGGGCGGGTTGACTGCGTAAACTCAGGGTCAACTCATAGTTGCCACTGGGCAGACCGCGCACTGGCTTCAACTCAATAAAATAATCGCCATCAAAGGGCAGTGCGCCTTGCCAGTAGGAAACCCGCCGAGCATTGTCATCCACGGGGCGACTATCCGGGCCGTTGATCGTCATCAATACGCCACTGCCTCTCAACGTTGCCTGCAAAATCTCGCTCTGGTCAGCGGTGATGATGTACGTCATCGTCTCGTTGGACTTGAGCACTCCACTTTGGCTGACCGAACTGTTGGGGCGGAGGTTGAGGCGACGGGTGTAGTTGACGGGATCGGGGGGGAGGGGCGTAGGTGAGGGGGTGGGCGTGGGTGAGGGGGTGGGTGAGGGAGTGGGGGTCGGAGTGGGGGTGAAGGTGGGAGTGGGGGTGGCGATCGGGATCTCCGGTTGCTGGTTATTCAAAATGGTTTGCATCAATAGCCAGGAGCCGAGTCCGGTGAGCACCACTAACCCAATGCCCGCCGCAATGATCGCGAGGGGGTCATCCCAGATGGAACTGCGGGCGGGTTCGATCAGCGCCGGCCGACTGGGAGCTGGCGGCGGCGGGGCGGGTTCTGGATGCTGGCGACGACCCACGGCCAACGTGTGCATCTGGGAGAATTGCGTCGGGACGGGTTGCGATTGGGTGGGGGGAACAGCTGGGCTAGGCGGCGTGGGGGGTTGTACCGGGGGGGAGATCGGGGGCACAGCAGGCGGGAGCGGTGCATTGGCCACATCCAGCGCTTGCACCACTTCGCTCACCGATTGATAGCGATCGCCCGGTCGGTAGCTCAACATCCGATTCAGGACTTGCGCCAAGCCCGGACTCACCGTGACCCAGCGTTGCCAGTACCAATCCATCGTGGCATCGTTGAACAATTCCTGGGGTTCTCGTCCAGAAAGCAACACCACGGCGGTCACGGCCAGGGAGTACAAATCACTACTGGGATAGGCTTTGCCCGTCTGCATCTGTTCAGCGGGCGCATAACCCGGTTTGCCGACAGTAGTTGCCTGGGCAATGCCCGTCGTCATGGTTTGAAAGCGGGTGGCTAATTCCTTCACCACGCCAAAATCAATCAGAACAGGTTTGCTATCCTGGTGCCGCAAAATCACGTTGTCGGGAGCAATATCCCGATGAATGATGCCTTTACTGTGAATATGCGCCAGGACGGGCAGGAGTTGTCGCAACAGTTGCATCACTTCTGCTTCTGAAAAGGCGATGCCCTGGGCCCGCCGCTGATCCAGCAATTGTCGGTAGGTTTGCCCCTCGACGTAATCCTGCACCAAAAACAACCGCTGATCCTGTTCAAATGTGGCGCGAAACTGTGGGATTTGCGGATGTTGAATCTGGTAGAGAATTTGGGCTTCCCGCTGAAACAGTTCTTTCGACTTGTCCAGGGCGTAAGGAGTGCCCTGAGCCGGGGTCAGTTCTTTCAACGCACATCGTTCATTAAACCGCCCCTGGTCTTCGCCCAGGTAGGTGCGCCCAAAGCCGCCCTGACCCAGAATGCTCAAAATGCGGTAACGGTTTTGCAGAATACTTCCAACTGGCAGCGGCGGACGCATATGGGGTTGATGGTTACTCCTAATGCTTTGAGTATACGGGGATGAGGAATGGGAGGGAGGGAGGGGGAGC
>JAIXVO010000269.1 GCA_027482985.1 Cyanobacteriota bacterium | reverse complement strand
CTTCAAGGTCGCCGGAATCTCCTCCCCCGTCAACTCATGCAGTCCGAGAATCTGCCCATAAAAGTAGCGGGATGCCTGCATATCTTTGACATTGAACGCCACATGATGCACCCCCCGCAGCACTCCCGGCGCTAACACCGACCCCGGAGCCAGGGCACTGACCTGAGATAAAGCACTCATCGCCATACCGTGAATAAAGGATTGCTTGGGTTATAGCAGATCAGAATGGCAGAAGGCAGGAGTCAGAAGGCAGAAGGCTGTAGAGACGATGCCGCTGGCTCGTCTCTCCGGGAAGTTGTCCATGCCGCTGACTCACCTCCCGGATGCCGCCCTTATCGTTCCACTTCCGTTCGCGAACCTCTGCCCCCTGCCTTCTGCCCTCTGCCCTCATTTTCCAATGGGCAACACGATCCGGCTCGTATTGCGGCCATCTTCTAGTTTGTAAAGGGTCATTTCACCGCCGATCGCTTTCATCACGGCCTGACACACGACCAGATGGAGTCCTGGGGGGTGATCCAAAATCGATGGGGCGAGCCAATCGCGGCGACCCGTTTCTAATTCTTGGAAGAGATGGGGTTCAATGTGTCCGGCATCGGTAATGAGTAACTCGAACCAGCGGGAATCGATCTGGCGACACCAGAGATCAATCCGACTGCCGACGGGAGAGCGTTCACAGGCGTTACGCAGGAGTTCGTACAGGACTAATTCGACTTTGCCGATATCACTGCTGAGGGTGAGATTGGTTTCATCATGGACTTGCGACCAGAGTTGACGCTGTTTGATCAGGTCGTCCACCCGTTCCAGCGATCGCTTCAGCAATGAAATCAGGGAAATGGCACTGGGGGTATTCTGCAGTTTCCATGCCTCTGCTTGCAGCAATTGGTCGAGTGGGGCGATCGCGTCGGTAATCTGGCGTAAGAGTTGTTGTTGCCGTGTGCTGAACAGGGGATCTTTGGGATTACCCAGTTCATCCAGTCGTTTCAAACTGGTCACAATACTGCGATAAGCCGCTTCCAGCCGACTTTGCTTATACCAGGCCAACTGTTCCAGAATCGTGCGGCGGTGAATCAAGCGTTGCAGTAACAACATCTGGGTTCTGGCGGCGGCAAACTGCTCGGCTAGCGTCGTCAAGGCGGTCAGCAGGGATTCGGGCCAATGTCGTCCGGCGGCATCGGCAATCACGAGCACGCCAATCGGGTCGCGGGTGAGCTGCGATCGCAGGGCAATCACCACAATTTCCCCAATGCCTGCCCCATAGAGCCATTGCCGACTGGTGGGGGGAATATCGGGGAGCGAGAGTTGAAAGGCTGCTTTGTGTTCCAGCGCCCATTGCAACAGCAGATCGGTATAGATCGAAACCGCCAGCGTTTGATTCACCTGAAAGCGATCGCTGGGCGGCACTGAACTGATAATTCGCCCATGGGTTTGACCAGGCAACCAGTGGATGAGCACCGCTAAGGGCGCTTGCATCAGTGCTGTGAACCGCTCTAAGCTGACCTGATCAAGGGCTTCTACCGTGGGGGCTTGTTGCAGCGCTGCCAAACTTTGTTGCAAGGTCTGGTTGATCTGGTGTTGCTGGTCGGTGTGTTGTTGTAACTGCCATTGGTGCAAAATTAAGCCCAGTTGTTGACTCACAACCTGGACCAGTTCCAGTTCTCGGTGCTGCCAACTGCGGGGCGATTCATGACAAATGACCAAAACCCCGGCCGGGGGATGCCCGATCGCCGTGTTACACAAAATCAGCGACTTGATTCCCAATTCCAGCAAGCGATCGCGCCAACTCAGGAGCTTTAGGTCAGTCTGCAAATTCTCGATCGCGATTGAGCCAGGACTGCGTTGCAACCATTGGCGATCGGTGTCACTCAGCAGCGGCAGGGCTTCTGGCAATACTCGCCGATGACTGGGATGGGATTGATAGCACACCTCATACTGTTGCAAGTTGGGATCATGGCGCAGCAGCACAAAGCGCTCGGCTTTCAGGCGCAGACACAGTTGTTCTGCCGTCGCGGTCAGCGTATTGTTCCAGTCTTCCTCAGCGAAAATGGCATGCGCGACACCGGCCTTAAGATCTTGATCCTCTCGCACCTGCTCGATCGTGGCTTCCATCTCCGAGAGTGGGGTGGTGAGGGCAATCATCTGCGCTGCGCCCCGAATAAAGTGTTTTTCGTGCTCATTCCAGATGCGGGGCTCGTTGCCTTCCACCGCTAAAAAGCCCAGCAGTTCGGTTTGAAACAAAATGGGTGCCGCCAGTAGCGATCGCGCCCGGATTTGTTGCATTAAGCGGCTGGTGGTATCGGCTTTTAAGGAACTATGGGCTTCCCCAATGGACACCACTTGATCGGCCATCAAAGCTTGATAAAAGCCGCTGACATCCTGCACCGTGATCCCAGAGGCGGGTTGTTTCGTTTCAGTAAAGCCCACCGTCCGCTGGCGATTGCTCAACCGTCGCCAGAAGTACCGCCGCTCTCGTTCATACCAATACAAACTGGTGCGCGTGGGCAGGATAAATTGCTGCGTGGCCTCTACCACTGCTTCCAGCCGTGCTCCCAGGCCGGTGAGCGATCGCAATTGGGACAACAAATGCAGCAACGGTTCCGCTGGATATTTGATCTGTTGCCGCTGCCATTCCATCTCAATCCGATACAGGGCGGCAGCTAACTCACCCAAAATCATCGCGAGCCGGGCTTTTTCATCCGACTTGGGCGCAACTCCCCACCCCGTCGATCCCACCAGCACTAGCCCATAGCAGCGATCGCGGTAACGCATGGGAAAAATGGCAGTCCCCTGGAGATTCACCTTTTGCGCCAGTCGTCGCCATTCTCCAGCGCGGAGTTCTTCCCGCAAATCGGGCACTGCTACCGCTCGTTGCTGAATCACCACCTGTTCCAACACATCCCCCGGCGTTAGTGCCATTCTTTGTTGCAGCACCGTGTTGTCTCCTGGTGGCGGCAACACGCCCCCCTTCCCCAACAGCCGATGCTCCAGGCGATCGTACAGCGCCAGCCAGAGGACGGGATAGGCCAACTCCGATCGCAGATACTCAATCACCGTCTGAATCAGCACGTCAGAGTTTTCTTCTTCGCGCAGTGTTTGGAGGACGCGCCCTAACGCCACCAGTTGTTTGTCATAAGGATTTGGCTCTTGCGGTGGAACCATTGCGTTCAAGTGTTGGCGTTGGATAGGTCGAATATAAAGGATGAATCACAAGCAGGGGGACTGGTTACCCGAAGGTTGGCGATCGCCCCTGCCCCATCTCAGTCACGGTGCCGCCTGTGGGGTAAGGCGAATGTCTCCATCCTAATGCTTTCCATTCGGCTATAGAATCAATGTGCTGTTGTCATCGGTCATCCGGATCGGTGCGGGTGACATCCGGCTGCGGGGCGATCGCGCCTTCATCTTGCCTACAGAATACCCATATGGATCTTTATCAATCGCTCCTCCGCCCAATTCTGTTCTCTGGCCTCAAAGCTGATCCCGAATGGCTGCATCGCCAAAGTTTTCGCCTGTTCAACTGGCTCGATCGCCCCACTGCCGATCTCCTGACGCAACAACTCCGCCACACCCTCTCCCGCACCTGTACTCTGAGCGATCAGCGGTTGCAGCAATCCCTCTGGGGGCTGCCTTTCGCGAATCCGGTGGGTCTAGCAGCGGGCTTCGATAAAGATGGCACCGCTGCCGGGATGTGGTCAGTGTTTGGCTTTGGGTTCGCTGAATTGGGCACCGTCACGTTCCACCCGCAACCCGGCAATCCCCCCCCCCGGCTGTTCCGCTTAGTAGCCGATCAGGCTGTCCTCAATCGCATGGGCTTCAACAATCAAGGAGCCGCTGTCATGGCAGCAACGTTGTCCAAACGATGGCAGGTAGATCTCACAGATTTTGAAAATCTGCGAGATCTGCCGTCTCCCAGCATGTCGTCTATTCCGCTGGGGATCAATCTTGGCAAGTCGAAGATCACCCCACTGGAGCAAGCCGCTGAGGATTATGTTCAGAGTTTTCGATTATTGCGGGATTGGGGCGATTACTTTGTCGTGAATGTGAGTTCGCCCAACACGCCGGGATTGCGATCGCTCCAGGATCGAGCACAACTGGAGCCGATTTTAACGGCCTTGCAACAGGAGAATACGGAACGCAAACCGCTGTTGGTGAAGATTGCGCCGGATTTGGAGTGGGGGGCGATCGCGGATGTGATTACCCTGGCCCAAGATTGCCAACTGGCTGGCATCATTGCCACAAATACGACCATTCGCCGCGATGGGTTGCAGACTCAAATCCTGGAGCCAACGGGTAAGCCCGTGACGGAAGAAGCCGGGGGCATTAGTGGGGCACCCGTGCGATCGCGATCGACGGAGGTGATTCGGTTTATTTACAAAGAAACGCAGGGCACCTTACCGATCATCGGCGTGGGGGGCATTTTTACCGCTGATCACGCCTGGGAAAAAATTACCGCAGGTGCCAGCCTAGTGCAAACCTACACGGGCTGGATTTACGAAGGTCCCCTCATGCTCCGCCGCACTTTGACCGGACTGCGCCAAAAGTTGGATGATCACGGCTTGCAGTCGATTCAAGCTGCCGTAGGAATAGACCATCAAACTTGATCCACTTTTATCCCGCCCGACATCCTTACACTCAGTTTTCTTTGTCGCTCTATCGATCACCCATTGAATGATCAGGGTTAGAGTCTGTCGTATTCGTCTGGCTCTCTATTTGGAACTTTTGCCAGAACCTGCTGAAATGCCTCCCAACTTCCTTGCTTGGCTTTTTCATTCAGGTACTCTTTCGTCATCCAGGCTGACACTTGAGCAGACAAAGCGATCGCAACCAGTTGATCGATTGAGATTTGCTCTTTTGCGGCAAGTGCAGCCACCTGTTGATAGAGAGAGTCTGGGATTTTAGCTGTGAGGTCTGTCATGAGAGTTCTCCAACTACTTGTAAGAACTGCTTGGGCGTTACAACTGGGATACCAAACTGTAAAGCAGCTTGCAAATCCGCTTGATTGTAAGAAACGATAAAGTCTGCCTGTGCTTCTACTGCCAAATCAAGCAAAAAATCATCGTCGGGATCTTGAGTCGCTGGCCGCCAGAGGTAGAAAATAGTCCTCTGATTCGAGATCGCGCAGATTCCACAAATTAAACGATCAATCTCTTCGTCGTTCAAATTTAAGGATGTCTACTCTCGTTTGAGAATTGCTTCGTACTCGAACACTAGGGCGATTGAAAGGTTCAATTCCCAACGCGGGTCGTTGAGCAAGGTTAGCAGTTTGTAGGAAGCACCCTGACTGGATCGTAATCCTGAGATTAGAACATTGGTGTCTAAGACAATTTGATACGGTCTAGGATCCATTACGCAGATTGAGCGAAGCCGGAGGCGACGATCATGGAGCCAATGCCGGAATCGGTGAAGATTTCGAGGAGCAAGGAGTGGGGCATGCGGCCATCCAGAATGTGCGCAGCCTGCACGCCCTGAGCCAGCGATCGCACACAGCAATTGACTTTGGGAATCATGCCGCCGGAAACAATGCCCTCATCAATTAACTTGCGGGCTTCGGCAATATCAAGATGCGGAATCAGGGTCGAGCGATCCTTGTAATCGCGCAAAATGCCTGCTGTGTCTGTTAACAGAATCAGTTTAGCCGCCCCCAACGCCGCTGCAATTTCACCCGCTACCGTGTCGGCATTGATGTTGTAAGCCTGTCCAGTTTCATCCGCCGCCACACTGGAGACAACCGGGATATGTCCGGCTTTGACCAGGGTTTCAATCAAGCGCGTATCGACACTGGTGACTTCTCCTACAAAGCCAATCCCTTCTTCATCCGCCGGACGCGCCTTAATCAAATTGCCATCCTTGCCACACAGCCCCACGGCGGTTCCACCCGCCTGATTAATCAGCGACACAATTTCCTTATTGACGCGCCCCACCAGCACCATTTCCACCACATCCATCGTGGGGGCATCCGTGACGCGTAACCCATTTTTGAATTGAGCTTCAATGCCGAGTTTGTCCAGCCAGGTATTAATTTCGGGACCGCCGCCATGCACCAACACGGGACGAATGCCCACACAGGACATGAACACCACATCCCGAATCACCTGATCCTTGAGGGTGCTGTCCTTCATCGCCGCCCCCCCGTACTTCACGACGATAGTCTTGCCCGCAAACTCCTGAATGTAGGGCAACGCTTCACTCAAAATCTGGACTTTGGTCGCTTCCGATGCCTGAAGTAAATCGTGAGGGGCGGTGGTCATAACTGCAAATCAGAGGGTACAGATCATTTGCAGTGTAAAAGAGTGTGCTGCAATCAACAATCTTTCCGGGTCGCGATCGCCGTGATTGTCAAGGTTTCCTGACTAGCTACTAAACACCTCCGGCGTGAAGCTGCCATGCAAACCGTAGGGGACATGGTGTTGTAAGTTGAGCCGTGCCACGAGTTGCAACGTCTGAGCGTCCAAAATCACCACTGCCGATCGCCCACTGCGAGCATCAAACACCAGCGTCAGCACCCAGCCCTCATCCTCAGCACCGCCATTCGTCAGATCCGGGTCGCGGGGCACAAACACGGGTTCGCCCACATAGCCCCACGGAGCCGCACTCCAGAGATGGCGATCGCTCGTCTCGACATCGACCTTGAGAATGGCCTGATGCGGCGCATTGCCACTGGGTGCATGAGCCGCTGCCAGGTAAAGGTAACGGTGCGATCGCCCAACTTTCGCCGGATGTAAGGCGGGAAACTCACTACAGCGACCATTCAACATCTGGCGTTGCACCTCACCCGTGGGCAAATTGACCCGGAAGCGCCATAACTGCCCCGGTGCCAGCGCGTCAAAATCTGTTTCCCGGAAATCGGCATCCGGCTCCACCGTGGGCAACGACTCGTAGCAAATTGAATCGATGACCAGGTCATCTCCCTCCTCAAACGCATTCGCATGATGGAAGACAAATCCGGCATGAGTCTCAAACGACTGCGCCGCCCGATTTTTGTCCCCTCTTGGAATCACCACAATGCGAGTCGGTTTGCTGGGTTGAAACTGAATGCACTCTCCTGCCGATCGCACCCCTGCCACAAAGGGTAGTGGATTGAAGGTGACGGGATTCTGGAAAAAGATGCTGTACTGCGGGGTGATGGCAAAGTCATGAATGAAGCAGAATCCCGGCACCGTAGTGGCATTTTGGCGACATAACTGCCCATCCGCCGCAAACTCATAGACCGTAATTTTGGAAGACAGCCCCGGTTTAATCGCAAAGTTGAGTAGGCACGGTTCGCCTGCATCAAGGGCACTGGCTGGATCAACCCAGGGATGGGCACCAAAGGCATCACCAGGTTGCAATAAGCCATCCAGATAATCAATTCCCAGAGTGGCCAACGTTGCCGGATCAAGGCGATGGGGTTCCGCCGCTTCCCACAAGGCCAGCAGTTTGCCGCCCCAATAAATGACATTCGTGTTGGCAATATTTTTTAGCTTCAAGTCCAACACATTCGCCCACCAACCCCCTGGTTTATCAGTGCCAAACACGCCGCGATACAGAATTTTGCCCGCCTGCTGTTCCGCCTGGTAGCCCGCTGTTTGCACGTAGCGATTGCGGAAATGGGCCCGTCCATCCTGAAACGCGATCGCGCAAATCATGCCATCCCCATCAAACGGGTGATGAATTCGTTGCCCATTGATATCCAATAACCCCGGCCCATTCCGAAACAGGGTGCCCGTCAGTGCCGGGGGAATTTCGCCCTCAACATCATCAATCCAGTAGTCAAACTCTTGTTTCAGCGATTCATACCCTCGCCGCCAATCAGCCAGGGTATAAGGTTGCAGCGGGGCGATCGGGGGATTCAATTCAACACTTGTCATAGGTGGAGAGGGAGTTAGGGGAAGAAAGGAGATAGGAGTCAGGAGGGAAAGGGAGATAGATGGAAATCGTAGAGACGCGCCGCTGGCACGTCTAACGGGAGTCAGGAGGGAGAAGAAGGGCGATCGAAGGAAATCGTAGGGATGCGCCGCTGGTACGTGTAACGGAAGTCACGGTGGATAAACGGAGAGATGACTTTCCCCCTCCTGCCTCCTGGCTTCTGCCTCTTGCCTTCCCTACTGCTCACTCGGTTCCGGTTCCCGCCCATGCGGCACTAATTCCGTCATCAGGTCGGGCAGGAAAGGTTGGGCGAGATGCTTAGAGGCTCCGGGGTCAAGTTCCAGCGCTGTGGCGGGATGCAGCATGGCTTCCGTCGTGTCGGCAGGCTGAACGGCATCCGCACCTGGCAACCACCCCAGCAAGGGGAGTGGCAACAACGTGGAAAGGTTCGTGAGCACTACCAACAGCGCCAGATTGGTAAAGTTGCTTTCGGTAATGCCAAACCAATGCATCAGAATGGCTCCCGTTTCGTAAGACACCAACCCCGCTAGGTTGACCACCGACATCAGCAGGGCGAACAGCGTCGCTTCTACTCCCGGCGGGCAGAGTCGCGCCGCCAATACCAGTACTGGCATGAAGGCAATCTGTCCCATGACGGTCAGAATCAGGTTGTCGCCCAGGCTAAACCACTGGTCGCTAATGCCTAAAGCGCGATTAGCATGGGTGACGAGGAGCAACGTCGATAAACCTAAAGCGGCTGAAATGACCGTAGACCAGCCAAAAATTACTCGAAACGGGACGTTCTTCAAAAATCGCTGGAACATCCACACGCCCACCAAGGCGGCAACGCTAGTCACCAATCGCACCCGTCCCAAAAATTCGGGCTGAAAGTGCAGCTCATTGGTGGTGAAGAAGAAGAACGCTGATTCCGCTGTCGGTGTGGCTTGCCAGAGGAAGAGGAAGGCCGTTGGCAGCCAGATTGATTTCTGACTGACCGCTTTCCACAATTGCTGGAGTTGGGTATTGACGATCGCCCATTCCGCTTTCTCCGTCACCTTAGCTTCGGTAATCAGCCAGGGAATGAAGGCAATCAGCAACGGAAATGTGGCCGTAATCCCAAACACGGTGCGAGTCGAGAAGTGCTCTAATAGAGAACCGCTGAAATAAGCTGTCAGCAATCCCCCCAGCGCCGAGGTGCCCCAGCATAAGGATTGTAAGGAACCGGCATCACCCACGGATTCAGTCCGGGCGCGTTCGACGACCAGAGAATCGACAATCACATCACTGAAGGCGACAGAGAGGGAACCCAGAGCGATCGCGATCGTTGCGGCCCAGGCTGTATGCACTACCGTCGCCAGCGCAATCCAGGAGGCGGTGCCCAGCAAGCCAGACAAAATCAGGTAAGGTCGCCGTCGGTAGCCGAAGATTGGGAGACCGTCCGAGATAAACCCAAACAGGGGTTTGATCATCCAGGGGAGAGCCGCCACCCCCACCAGCGCCGAGACTTCCGCCGGACTTAAGCCCAACTCGTCTTTTAAGAAAAAGCTGATCGCCAGCCGCGCCAGCCCTAGTACACCTTGAACCAGGTACACCAGCAAAATTGCCAGCAGTTCTGCCGTTGGCTCATGCCCAAAGAAGACTTTCTCAGTAATCGAAGCTTTGATGTGCTTGAGACCAGAGGGAGAAACAATCATTGATACTTGTTTACAAACGTTAATCAATTGCCTTCATCATAACGTGTTGCTTTCGGGCCAGCATCCTCGTTTTTATCGCATAAAAATCCCCCCGTAGGAGGACGGGGGGCGTGCATGGCTAAGGAGCAGTCAGACCGGAACTTTGTATCAATTCCATATTTTTATTCTTCCTCCAATCCCGCGATCGCGAAGTGACCTGAATAGCTCGGTGATGTGCGCTGTCTCCGGGTTGGGAGTGAGGCAGGGCAGTGAGAGTTGTGATT
>JAIXVO010000625.1 GCA_027482985.1 Cyanobacteriota bacterium | reverse complement strand
TTGCAGCAGCGTCAGCATTTCTAGCGGCACATGAGATTGGCGCTCCAGCCCGCCGACTTCATACAGGTTGAGACTCTCCCCATACCAGCGCCACAGTTCACGGGCGATAAATTGGCCCTGTTTATTTTCGCGCACCAACACGGCAGCGGTCGCCTCCGGATTCGCTTGAAACAGTTCCACGGCTCGTTGCCCGATCAGTTCTGCCGTCTGGTAAGTGTCCGTTGGCGTGTAGAGTTCCAGTCCTTGTCCGGTGGGGGGCGGGTTGGGCTGGGGATCTTTACTGCCCACGGGTTGAATCAGTTGAAACCGAAAGGGTTCTTCAATGCCGGTGAGCCTCGCCGCATTCGCCCATTGCAGCATGAAGTTGGCGGCTTCCAGGATGGGACGGGCACTGCGTCCCGCCTGGGTCATGGTGGCTAACCGCCGGGACTGCCGACAGCGATCGCAAAACTCGCGAAAGAAGATCGGGTCAGCCGGGGTGAAGGTGGAATTGATCGCCTGATTCGGATCGCCAACTCGCACCAGATTTTGTTTGTCCCGGTTGTGGGGATCGTCGGGAGCAGCCGCGAGAATTTCCAGTAACCGTGTTTGCAACGGACTGGAATCTTGCGCCTCATCTTCAAACACGGCAAAGATTTGCGTTTGCCAATGGTGTCGCACGGCGGGATCAACGAGAACCCGCAAGGCCGCAAGCATCATTTCGTCGTAATCCATCCAGTTACGGCGACGGAGTTCTATCTGATAAAGGTCGTAGAGACCCGCCGCGATCGCCAAAATGCCGTAATCATCGGTCATCTCGTCGGCCATGCGGCGCAGGTCATCGGGCAGTAATCCCGAACTTTTGGCTTCCCGAATGACCGTCGTCGCCAAATCGGGCAAAATTTCCGTTCGCAGAGCCGATTGCCTCCGCAGCCGTTCAGTTTCTTCCCCGTCAAATTGTCGCCCTTCCAGCAATCGCTGATATGGCCGGGGATTGGCGGCAATCCACTGTTCGACACAGGCGCGTAGCAGGCGATGGTTTTGATTGGGGGTGACTAATACGCTTTCATTGTTGAGTTCCGTCAGGTCTAAATGCGTCCGGGCGATCGCCCAGGCGAGACCATGCAATGTATACACCTGAAAGCCTTGCGGGGGCAGTCCTAAGGCTTGCAAGTTGTGTTTAATTTTGGCTTTGATGTTAGCGGCAGCAGACCGGGTAAACGTCACCACGATCAATTGGCGGCGGGCATGGAGTTGATAGCGGGCGATCGCAATTGCTGCCGCGATCGCCATCCCGGTGGATTTGCCTGCTCCCGGGACGGCGGAGACTGCCAGCGGGCCACCTTCCCAGTCGGCTAACTCCTGCTGGCCAGGACGCAAGCTACGCCGCAACTCGGCGATCGTGGTAGGGGCGATGGTGGGAGGCATGAATCACGCGGAACAAAACTGTTCTCATGATGACGGGCAAGGCGGCTCAACGGCAACCCGCCTGACTGCTCAGATCGATGGTGACTCGCTTTAACTGCGCGATCGCCGTCGGTTTAACCAGTGAGGCGACACCAAACCCTGCGGGAAGAAGATGGTGCCGATGACGATCAACAAGCCAAAGATAATCAACCGCCCATCTCGCAAAAACTGAGCCAGCCACAGCGGTAGGCCGGGAATCCCTGCTGCCGCCCGTAGCACTTCGGGTAAAGCGGTAAAGACCATGCCGCCCAATACCGGACCCAGGAAGGTACGAGAACCGCCAATCAGGACGAAGGTCAAAATAATCACGCTGGCATCGAAGGTGCCCTGGCGGGTGTTCCAGGTGTTGAGAAAATGGGCACTCACGACTCCGACTAATCCCGCTAGGATTGCGCCCAGGGTGAAGGCCAGCACTTTGAAGTGGGTGGGGTTAATGCCCATCGCATCGGCGGCTAGTTCATCTTCACGAATGGCGGTAAAGGCGCGACCGACGCGAATTCGTTCCAATCGATAGAGAAATCCCATGCTCAGGAGGAGGAGCGGCAGGGCGAGCCATAAATACTCGATGGGTTGGGTGAAGGGTTGGGGGATGCCAAAAATACCGACAGCACCGCCAGTGATGTCCAGGTTCAAACACAGGATGCGGAGAATTTCGACGAAGGCAATGGTGGCGATCGCGAGATAAATGCCCCGCAGTCGTAATGCCGGAATGCCTACAGCCAGTCCTAACAGACCACAAAGGATGCCTGCTACCAGCATTTCGAGTAACACCAACGGGACTGGGAAGGGTTGCCCTGCGGGGACTGAGAAGACTTTGGTAGAGAGGATGGCGGCGACGTAACCACCCAAAGCGTAGAAGCCAGGACTGGCGAGGGACAACTGTCCTGCCATCAAGGGCAAGTAGAGCGACAATCCCAACATTGCCCCCAAGAGCATTTGGATGATTAACGATCCGTAGGTGTTGAAAAAATCGTTCATCTCACACTGAATGGAAGGGCGATCGCGACAGGGGGCGACTGTGTATACGCGAGTCTGCTTGTAGCGCGAGTCTCTGGTGAAAACCAGGATTCTGGGCTTGGGTGGCAGCCCCCCAAACCCCCCGAATTCAGGGGACGGTTGCGTCCCCCGAACCCCCTCCAAAGGGCAACGCTGGGGCTGCGCATCCAT
>JAIXVO010000459.1 GCA_027482985.1 Cyanobacteriota bacterium | reverse complement strand
TGCTGTCATCCAAAATCAGGATGCTGTAATCGGTGAGTAGGGTGCGGGCGATCGCAATCCGCTGTTTTTGCCCACCGGATAAGCCGACACCCCGTTCGCCGACGATCGTGTCATACCCTTCTGGCAAACTGCTGATGAAGTCGTGAATGTGGGCCGTGGTGGCGGCGGCGATGACTTGATCGAGGGTGGCATCGGGTTTGGCGTAGGCAATGTTTTCGCGCAGGGTGCCGGAAAACAAGGTGGTTTCCTGGAAGACAATGCCGATGTGCGATCGCAAACTCGCCAGGGTAAAGTCCCGCACATCCCGCCCATCAATCCGCACTGCGCCCGTGGTGACATCGTAAAAGCGGGGAATCAAATTCATGATCGTACTTTTGCCCGATCCGGTCATACCCAGGACGGCAATTAGTTCTTTGGGGCGGGTTTCAAAGGAGACATGCTTCAGGGCTTCCTCGGTGGCACCTGGATAGCGAAAGCACACATTCTCAAAGGTGATCCGTCCGCCACACTCACCAAAGGGCACAGCCTGGGGGCGATCGCGAATGTCAATTGTGGCATCGACGACTTCATAAACCCGTTGGGCAGAAGCCGCTGATTGAGCGATCGCGGGAGCGGCAAAACCAATCAATAAAATCGGTTGTAGGATAAATAAAAGATAGGAATTAAAAGCGACTAATTCACCCACTGAAAACTGTTGGTTAATTACCTGTGCGCCCCCATATCCAAACACCACCAGCGTCACTAAATAACTTAAGACGAAAATGAGTGGGAAGGTATTACGAATTGCCCGAATCGTTTTCATGTTGACGTGCATCAACTCATCATTGAGTCGGGTGTAGCGCTGAGCTTCAGCAGTTTCGCGCACAAAGGCTTTCACGACTCGAATACCGACCAAGTTTTCCTGCAAGACTCCATTTAAATCACTGAGTTGTTCCTGTACCTGGCGAAAGAGTTGTCCGTTACCGAGTAAAAACCGAGCGAGTAACCAACTGGAGATCGGTACAACGGTGAGAGTAATCAGCGCCAGTTCCCAGTTCATGATCAACAGGATGATGGCAATACTGATGAGGGTAACAATGGAACTAATGACTTGAATTAAACTGGTGCCTAAAAAGGTGCGAATTTGCTCGATGTCATTGGTGACGCGGGTTAACAGTTGCGAAGTTTGAGCCTGGTCGTGATAACTAAAGCTGAGATTTTGAATCTTGCTAAAAATCCGATTCCGCAGATCGAACGCTACCCCCTGCGAGGCGGCTTCAGCCCAAAAACTCTGACCAAAGTTGAACACCCCCCGCGCGATCGCGGCCAGCACCATCGCCCCGGCACTATACAGGACAATCCGCAAATCTTGTTTGGCAATGCCCTGATCGATGCCCCAGCGGAAGAGTTGGGGCGTGATGGCATTAGCGACAGTGAGCAGGAGCAAACTGAGGAATGCCCCCAAGGTCAGCCAGCGATAGAGCCGCAGACTCTTTAAGACGCGCCAGAGGGAGGCCAGGGCGGAGGGGGCGGCAAGGTCTACAGGTGGAGTCAATGGTCGTGCTCCCATAAATAACCCCTACATTGTAGGCTCAGGGTTGGGAGATGATGCAGCCATGAGTAAGGACTGAATTTGGGCGATCGCCTGCTCGATACCTTGCTGGGTGACGGGGGATAACTCTTCGCCAAACTCAAAATTCAGGGCTGGAATCAACACCCACCAACTGCGAGGCGTGGCTCCATAAAGCTGTTGTGCCAGGGTGAGGAGCGATCGCGGATCGGCAGTATGTCCTAAGCCAGCCGGGAGTTCCGGCATGGGAGTCAGTTCAATCAGTTGAAGGTCGGGTTGCTCAGGGGCAACATACACATCGACAAAGATGACCCGTTGCGAGCTGGCGATTTCGGCTGCGAGTTCGGGGGTGAGTTGATGCACTGCGAGCGATCGCACAGTCTCTAACGCCCAATCCGCAATCAGATTCGCGACAATCTGTCCGGCACCATCGTCACTCCGGAGGGTGTTGCCATAACCAATCACGAGATCTACTGTCATTAGCAATATTCAATGACGACTTCTTTCTGTTTGCTGCGAAGAAACTGTACTAAGTCTTCAATGAGGTTGCGACGAATCGAAATATTTTTTGGGAGTAGTGGATTTTGATAGAATTCGTTGATGCTTTGACCGACTAAAAAGAGAATTGAATCAGCTTGCAAAATCTCTTTACTCAGCAGGTAAGCGCCATTATTATCGAAGCGTAAATGTGACAAATCACAGTCGCAATTCTTGAGATATTCGGTCGCTTTGGAAATGGTCAAAATGCCTTCCGTGAGCAGATTGACGTAACTCAACATGCCAATCGGGGGGACATCTTTGCGGAGTGTAGAAAGATCAGTTTCGATCGCTTCATTCAAGTAGTTCGCGACGATGTTGCCCGTCGTACCACCACACACGATCTTTTTGCCTTTGAAGTCGAGTAGTCGCTCGACATATTCAACATCCTGATCTTGATTCAAAGGTGGACCCGTAAAAATCATCAAAGGTTTGCGTTTACGGATATAAATTCCCACCACTGTTGCATCATCCCCGACTTCCCCTTGATAAAGCGAGTGGGTTTTTTGAATCACTTCCTGAATAATCGATCGCGCGGTGTGAGCTTTGTGCGTAAAAACCTGTTCGATATATTGGGAAATCTGCTCCCAGCCCCAACCAAAATTCAACGTGATGCCCATTCCGGCATACAATACGCCATCGCTGACCGCCCCCAAAAAGTCGCCCCGCTGGAGGTACCCTTCAGAGATCGAAATCTGGCGATCTAGAATGTTTTCAATCCGGGTGGTGAGGGGGGCAATCTTGCCATCGCGCAAATAGAAACAGGCAGGATTATCAAAATTGGTCACTGTGAAGTGATTAGTTTCGGCATTGACCTGAATAATCGTAAAGGTGGAATAGGCAATCTTGCGAACTTTGCACATGGGCAGGGTGGCGATCACCGTTTTGATCACTTCTTCCAACGGCACATCCGCATCCAGCATGGTGAGCAAAATTTCAGTGGTCAGGGTGGCCAGGATGTTCGCTTTCACCCCGCTGCCCAACCCATCGGATAACACGATCGTGAGTTTGTGATCTGTGCGGCGGTATTTAATTTTGTCGCCACACAGTTCCTCCCCCTTCTTGTTGAGGCTGGCGGCATACACATCCAAAAAATTATCAACGGTGATGGGACAATATAACGGTTTCATTAGATCACGTCATGTTCAATCATGTGGATAATTTTCAGCAAGCTCACTTTGGTTTCGGCAGTCGTTTCACCCAACAATCCAGCAATCTCCTGGACTACTTTCATTTGATGGTCAACGACTTCATTCACCTTCTTGACTGTTTCCCGCTTCAGTTTCTCCAATTCCCGTTTCCGATCTAAGTCGTGACTCAAGTCAACCATGATGGAAGCAATGATGCCTTCATCCTCGATCGCGAAAATGACTTGATTCACATAAAGCTGATATTGAGGATATTCCTTGAATTGTCCTCGAATGACTGAATTAGTCTGCCAAACTTTCTTAAAGTCTTCCACATCATCCAAAATCACACTCGCGGGTTGCCCAATCACATCCTCAGCGCTGGTGCGAAACATCCGACAAAACGCCGGATTCACCAATCTCACATACAAATCGGAATCGACGGCAATTAAGCCATTCGGATCATACTCCCACAGCAGTTTCCAGAGATGATTGTGATCCTCGGTCAGGCTCATCGGCTACACTCTCTCAGCTTGTACTGCTGGCAAAATTTCTTCCACAAACTTGGCTTCAATATTCTGAGGATTGATATTGAGAAACAGGCGATCGCGAAACTTCATCGTAATCCCATCGCTACACGTTTCCAAACAAAACGACCCCTTCAACACCACCTGATCTTCCAGTTGATAGTCTCGCATCAACGCCTGGAGTTTCGGCAACACCTCATACACCCCCAATTGGTGGCAGGCGGAACCCATACAGAGAATCAAATGTTCTTTGGCCATAGCGAGTACCTGAGCAAGAACCGTTTGCGTAGGTTGGGTTAGCGTTAGCGTAACCCAACGGAACAGACACCGCTGTTGGGTTTCACGGGGTTCAACCCAACCTACGAAGAAGCTTCCTCCCCCTAATCCCTCCGGATCTCCCTCATTACTGTTCCATCTGCTGCCACGATTTCGATGCGTAAAGGCATTTGTCCGGCGGCGTGGGTGGAGCAGGAGAGGCAGGGATCGTAACAGCGGATGCCAGCTTCGACGCGGTTGAGCATGCCTTCGGCGATTTCGGTACCTTTGACGTACTCCTTCGCGATTTGCGTAATGGTTTGATTCATGGCGAGATTATTGTGTCCGGTGGCAATAATCAAGTTGACTTTTTGAATGAGTCCGTTTTCATCTACTTTGTAGTGGTGAAATAAAGTCCCGCGCGGGGCTTCACTCACGCCAATACCTTCTAGCGAGTTGACTCCAGCGATCGCCCGGACGCGATCGCTCACAATGTCTGGATCATCGATCAACTGTTGGATATGTTCCAGGCAGGCGAGAATTTCGATGAGTCGAGCGTAGTGATACAGAAAGGATGAGGTTGCCATGCCGCCGGAGCGATCGCGAAATTCCTGGAGTTCGCGATCGGCGGCGGGGGTGCCGATGCGATCGCAGACATTTAGTCGGGCTAAAGGTCCCACCCGGTAAATGCCAGCGGGGTAGCCCATCGGTTTGTAGTAAGGAAATTTGAGATAAGACCAGGGTTCGACGGCTTCTGCTAGAAAATCGGCGTAATCATCCTCACTTAAATGGTCGGCGATGATGTTGCCCTGACTGTCCTTAAACCGGAGATGTCCATCGTAATGTTCCCATGCGCCATCTTTGCCGACTAAGCCCATGAAGAGAGACGGGAACGCCCCAAACACATTCACTTCGGCCTGAAGTTGGGTATCGATCAGGCGTTTGAACAAGTCGAGCGCCAGTTGGGTGGTGGCAAAGGATTCCGGCAGGCGATCGCGAATCCACTGGCGACCTTCTTCGGAGAGGGGCGATCGGACGCCACCGGGAACTGTCCAGGCGGCATGAATTTTGCGGGCACCCAGGAGTTCGATCACGGTTTGCCCAAATTGTCGCAACCGAATGCCAGCACGGGCTAAATCAGGATCAGATTCGATTAAGCCAAAGACATTGCGTTTGGCGGGATCGCTATCCCAACCCAGGAGAAAATCGGGACTGCTGAGGTGGAAGAAGGACAGGGCATGAGATTGGGTAATCTGCCCTAAATTCATTAGCCGTCGCAGTTTGGCGGCGGCAGGGGGGATTTTGACGGCCAGGATTTTGTCGCCGGTCTTCGCTGCTGCCAACAGGTGACTGACGGGACAGATGCCGCAAATCCGCGCGGTAATCCCGGCCATTTCGGTAAACGGGCGACCTTCACAGAATTTCTCAAAGCCGCGATATTCCACAACATGAAATCGCGCCTCATCGACGGTGCCCGCATCATTGAGATAAACGGAAATCTTGGCGTGTCCCTCAATGCGGGTGATGGGATCAATGACAATTGTTTGCGCCATACGACACACTCCCAGTGCTAACTAACCAAATTTGATCATGTCGCGCCCAACCATCGCGGGCATTTCTCCGTGTAAGAGCGGTTCGATCGTGGCGCGAATGCGATCGGCGGGGGGCGGACATCCCGGCATATAAATATCCACGGGCACCACTTCATGCACGGGCAACACGCGATCGAGCAATTCCGGCACAATGCCTGGGGCGTAGGGCAATTGCGGCGAGGTGTCGCCCAACTCCAGATAAGCGCGTTTCAACACGGGTTCCGCCCCCCCCAACATATTTCGCATGGCGGGGACATTCGCAGTCACGGCACAATCGCCAAAGGAAATCAGAATTTTCGTTTGGCGGCGCACTTGTAGAATCAGCTCCAGGTTATCCTCGTTGGCGATGCCACCTTCCACCAGACACACATCCACATTGTCGGGATAGTGCTTCAAGTCGCATCCCACGGGGCTATAGACCACCTCCACAAACTGAGCTAACTCAATCAGCCATTCGTCCAAATCTAAAAAAGACATATGGCAACCGGAGCAACCCGCCAGCCAAACCGTTGCAAATTTTATCTTGTCCATTCGTGTTTCTCCCGTGCCGTGACCAGAAAATCGAGTTTGGCGCGATCGCGTTCTTTCTCACCGGTTGTACTGCCCTTCCGGAAAATCGCCCCCGTCGGGCAGGCATCCACACACTTGCCGCAGGACGTACAGGCATCCACCTCGCCCCAGGGCTGATTTAAGCCAGAGACGATGTAACAAGCGGCTCCCCGTTGCGCCACATCCCACACATGCGCCCCTTCAATCTCGTCACACACCCGCACACAGCGCGTACACAGAATGCAGCGGTTATGGTCGATGCCGAATTGGGGATGGGAAATATCGACGGCGCGATCGGGGAAGCGGTAGGTAAAGCGGCTGTGATCCATGCCGACTTGAATCGCCACATCCTGCAACTCACAATTACCATTCGCGACACAGACGGAGCAAACATGGTTGCCTTCTGAAAACAGCAACTCAACCGTCATCCGGCGATACTCTTGCAGTTTCGGGGTGTTTGTTTGCACTTCCATCCCTTCCGCCACTTCCGTCACACAGGCAGGCAGCAACTTGCGGGTGCCGCTGACTTCCACCAAACACAACCGACAGGCTCCCACATCATGCACCCCATCGAGATGGCACAATGTCGGAATGGGCACCCCCGCCTGCCGAGCGGCTTGCAATACCGTTGCACCTTCCTCTATGGCAATGTCAACCCCATTAATTTTCAATGTTTTGACCGACATGATTCTCCTTCCCCTATCACGATGTAGAAATTAATCTGGCAGTGATTTTTTCCATCTATTTTGAAAGTTTTTGTGATTGTGTAGGGTGTGTTAGCGATCGCGTAACGCACCAATGATTCTGGTGACGGCGCGTTACGCGATCGCGATGACCTCACTGAGAAACCGTAACTTGACCATGACCAACTTTGCCATTCAGATAAGCGGGTGGTTGCAGGAGTTCTTGATATTCCTCGTTGAAATATCGCAGCGTACTCAAAATTGGGTTGGGGGCACTAATGCCTAAGCCGCATAAACTGGTTTCCTGCACCATATGACACAGACTTTCCAGCTTGGCTAAATCCGCTTGGGTCGCCTGTCGTTTCAGTAGTTTCGTCAGGAGAGCATAGAGCTGCACCGTGCCCGTCCGGCAGGGCACGCACTTGCCGCAGGTTTCCCCCCGACAAAACTCCATGTAAAATTGGGCGACCTCCACCATGTTGGTATCCTGATCCATCACCACCATCCCCCCTGATCCCATCATGGAGCCGATCGCCACCAGTGAATCGTAATCCACGGGTGTATCCAGCAACGATGCCGGAATGCAGCCCCCAGAAGGTCCCCCCGTTTGCACTGCCTTCACTTCGCCATCGGGCACACCGCCGCCCATTTCCTCCACAATTTCGCGTAAGGTAATGCCCATCGGCACTTCGATCAGCCCATTGTTGCGAATTTTGCCCGTCAAGGCAAAGATTTTGGTGCCCTTACTCTTGTCCGTCCCGATGCTGGCATACCAGGCACCGCCTTCACGAATAATGGTGCTGATATTCGCCAGGGTTTCCACGTTGTTGATTAACGTTGGGCATTGCCATAATCCCGATTGTGCGGGATAAGGCGGACGGGGAATCGGATTGCCGCGCCCACCCTGAATCGACTGAATCAAAGCAGTTTCTTCGCCACAAACAAACGCTCCCGCACCAATCCGAATATCGACTTTGAAATCAAAGGGCGAATCAAAAATTTGGCTCCCTAGTAATCCGTATTTCTTCGCCTGTTGAATCGCTTTTTGTAACCGTTGAATGGCTAACGGATACTCAGCCCGGACATAAATAAAACCATGATTCGCCCCGATCGCATAACCCGCGATCGCCATTCCTTCTAACACCAGATGGGGATCACTTTCCAACACACTGCGATCCATAAATGCCCCCGGATCGCCTTCATCCCCATTGCAAATGACGTATTTCTGATCACCGGGCATCTTCGCCACGGTTGCCCATTTCAAGCCCGTGGGATAACCCCCACCGCCCCGACCGCGAATGCCGCTGGCGATGATTTCGTCCACGACTTCGCCTGGAGACATCTCGTAGATTGCTTTGTAGAGCGATCGATAACCGCCTACCGAGATGTAATCCTCAATACTTTCGGGGTCAACTTTGCCGCTATGTTGCCGCACAATTTTGACCTGACGGGCAAAGAACGGATGCTGCAAATCCCCTTTCAGAGCAGGTGTAGTGCCGCCCTGCAACGTGTCAATGATGCTGGTGGCTTCTTCTGGCTTCACCTCTTCGTACAGAGCTTGCTGCGGGTCAATTTGCACCAAAGGACCTCGCCCACAAAAGCCCATACACCCGACTCCGACCACCTCCACTTCGGCCTCCAAGCCTGCGTCTTGCACAGCAGTTTTGAGGTTTTTGAACACCTCCATTGCACTGGCGGCACGACATCCGGTCGAAGTACAACAATGCACACGGGTCGCTTTTTGGGCGGCTCGATGGGCTTCCCCCACGTCTAGTAGTTCGGTTAAATCCATAATCTCAGTGTCCTCTGAGTTGAAATTGCTAAACCGCCCTCACCCCTTGTGTTCCCCTCGCCCATTTTGGGCGAGGGGAAAGATACTCTGGCTTCCCTGCTCCTGTTCTGGGAGAAGGGGTTGGGGGATGAGGGCAAGTGGCATCTGATATGCATTAGAGCGCTTTTTGCGTAAGGGGTATCGGACGGGTTAGCAGCGATCGCAATTCCTGTTCTTGATTACTCCAATTCCCAATCTTTGACTTTTGCCAATGCCATTTCCGGCTCTTGTTTGCCTGCCACGGTGCCATCAAACACCACCGCTGGCGCAATGCCACAGGCACCAATGCAGCGAGCGGCCATCAGTGAAATTTTGCCATCCGCTGTGGTTTCGCCCAGTTTGATGCCCAGTTCTTCCTCCAGGGCTGCTGAGACTTTATTGCTACCTTTGACATAGCAGGCGGTGCCCAGGCAGACCACGCAGGTGTGTGCGCCGTTGGGCTTGAGGGAAAATAAATGATAAAAGGTAGCAGTCCCGTAGACTTTGCTGAGAGGCAATTTCAGCCCTCTGGCGATGTAGGTCAGCACATCTTCTTCCAGAAACCCAAAGGATTCTTGCGCCTTGTGCAGCACTTCAATCAACGCATCGGGCTTGTATTGATGCCGCTTCATCGTCATGTCTAAGGTTTTGAAGCGCCGATCGCCACTGGGATGATCAGATTTGGCGGGTTTCGGTGTGGCTTGAGTCGTCTTTGTTACAGCTTGCATACGGTATAGCCCTAATCCTTTTGCAATCGATGAAACCAGCGTCAGCCATGGAAATTGTCGCGATCGCGAATACAAGTTTGTGATTCTGATTGAGGTTGTGAAGATTGGAGTTTCTAAAGAATCAATTAAACAAAACTAATGTTGTTTTTGTCCAAAAATATGATCGTTTAATCCTAATTTTCAATTTAATTCAGGGATGCAAACCGCTACCAGAATCGTGTCGCTGTCTTCGTATCTACCCTATTATCTACTTTGAGAAATGAAAGTAAAGGTTAATATTTTCTTTAAACTCATTGTCCTGCTTAAGCGGCTGATTAGGCGCGATCGCGGTGATGAATTCACTAAATGTAATACCCTTCTCATGTGACTAACGAGCATCAGAGAAAGTAGTGGAGAATCATGCATAGGGTGGCTGAGAGGTATGAGTACAGGGGCGACGATGCCCTCTCTAGAGGGTTCTCAAGACTCAGAATTCCGGCGAAACTTCATTGTTCTCAAGAAATGACAAACAAAAAAATTAACAGCAAATCTCAAGTATCCCCAGTGATTCGACCGATAATAGAAGGTGAATTCAAGGTTGAAATCGTGAGCTGAAAGTGGTTGAGTCGGAAGTTTGAGGAAGCGTCTGGTGGGTATCCTTGGAATCAGTGGTTAAGTTGGAGGATTAAAACAACAATCTGATTGTTATAAGAGATTGTTTGAATCCCGATTTTGGTGGCTGGTTTCAGCGCTCTGAAGGTGAAATCGACATCGTTTTGCGAATTTCTCACAAAAAGTTTTGAGTTTGGTTGGAATCAGTTTTTTGTAGGTGCGATCGCGGTGTCAGGATCAAGCTTCAGATCGTGCTTGGACTGTGATCGCCAGGATGAATGGCTACTCCCATTGCAAGGATTCATGGATATGACTAGTAAAACCTGTGCCACGTTGGATGCGAATGAGGCGGTTGCTCGGGTCGCCTATGCCTTGAGTGAAGTGATTGCGATTTACCCCATTACGCCCGCCTCACCGATGGGGGAATGGGCGGACGCTTGGGCTGCGGAAGGTCGCTTAAACCTCTGGAATACCTTGCCCAGCGTGGTGGAAATGCAGAGTGAGGGCGGTGCGGCGGGAGCTGTTCACGGGGCACTGCAAACGGGATCTCTCACGACCACTTTCACCGCCTCGCAGGGACTGCTGCTGATGATTCCCAACCTCTACAAAATTGCGGGGGAACTCACCAGTGCCGTAATTCATGTGGCGGCGCGATCGCTGGCGGCGCAAGGACTGTCGATTTTTGGGGATCATAGTGATGTGATGGCAGTGCGTGGGACGGGCTTTGTGTTGCTCTGTTCAGCCTCCGTGCAGGAAGCGCAAGATTTTGCCTTGATTGCCCATGCTGCAACGTTGCGATCGCGCCTGCCCTTCATTCACTTTTTTGATGGCTTCCGAACTTCCCACGAAGTCCAGAAAATCGAACTGCTGGACACTGCCGCCTATCGCGCTTTGATTCAGGATGAAGGGGTGTTGGCTCATCGCGATCGCGCCCTCACGCCTGATCGTCCTGTGTTGCGCGGCACAGCTCAAAACCCAGATGTCTACTTCCAGGCGCGGGAAACGGTCAATCCCTTTTACGAGGCTTGCCCCGACATCATTCAGCAAGCAATGGATCAGTTGGCAACCCTGACTGGGCGGCAGTATCAACTGTTTGAGTATCACGGGGCACCGGATGCCGAACGGGTGATCATCCTGATGGGATCGGGCTGTGAAGCGGTGCATGAAACGGTGGATGCCCTGCTCCCAGCGGGTGAAAAAGTGGGGGTGCTGAAGGTGCGGCTCTATCGTCCCTGGTCAGCAGAGCGACTGGTGGCTGCGTTGCCGCAGACGGTACAGGCGATCGCGGTACTCGATCGCTCCAAAGAACCCGGTGCAGGGGGTGAGCCGCTGTATCAAGATGTGGTGACTGCCTTGAATGAAGCCTGGGACGGGTCATTGCCACGGGTGGTCGGTGGGCGCTATGGGTTGTCCTCGAAGGAATTTACCCCCGCTATGATCAAGGCTGTGTTTGAGCATCTGTTGCAGCCCAAACCGAAAAATCACTTCACGATCGGTATTCACGATGATGTCTCTCAGACTTCGCTGGATTACGATCCCAGCTTTTCGACGGAGCCGGAAAGTGTTGTCCGGGCGATGTTCTACGGCTTGGGAGCCGATGGAACGGTGGGCGCGAACAAAAACTCGATCAAAATCATCGGCGAAGAAACGGACAACTATGCTCAGGGCTATTTTGTCTACGACTCGAAAAAGTCCGGCTCGACGACGGTTTCTCATCTCCGGTTTGGCCCTGCCCCGATTCGCTCCACCTATCTGATTCAACAAGCCAACTTCATCGGCTGTCACCAATGGAATTTCCTGGAACGGTTAGATGTTCTAGCAGCAGCGGCTCCGGGCGCAGTCTTGCTGCTGAATAGTCCTTATCCCCAAGCAGAAGTTTGGGATCAGATGCCGATTGAGGTGCAGGAGCAGATCATTCGCAACCAGATCAAAGTGTTTGTGATCGATGCGAATCAGGTGGCGCGAGACAATGGCATGGGCGGGCGGATTAATACCGTGATGCAGACCTGTTTCTTTGCGCTGGCGGGCGTGTTGCCGAGGGAGGAGGCGATCGCGAAAATTAAAGCTTCGATTGAAAAGACCTATGGCAAAAAAGGAGCAGAAATTGTCCGCCTGAATCTGCAAGCGGTAGATAATACGCTGGTCAATCTGCATCCGGTGGCGGTGCCTGCGACGGTGACTAGCGCGATCGCCAAACCCACCTCGCCCATCCCCGATACTGCGCCTGCTTTTGTGCGGGAAGTCTTGGGCAAAATCATGGCTTCCCAGGGCGACGACTTACCCGTGAGTGCCCTGCCCATCGACGGCACCTATCCCACAGGCACCACCCAATGGGAAAAACGCAACATCGCCCAGGAAATTCCCGTTTGGGAACCGGAGGTCTGTATTCAGTGTGGCAAGTGTGTGCTGATGTGCCCCCATGCGGTGATTCGTGGCAAGGCTTACGACCCGGCAGCGCTGGTGAATGCCCCTGCCAGCTTCAAAACAGCGAATGCGCGGGATCACGATTTTGCGGGTGAGAAATTTACGATCCAGGTGGCGGCAGAGGATTGTACGGGCTGTGGCATTTGTGTGGACATTTGTCCGGCGAAGAACAAATCCATGCCGTCGAAAAAGGCGATCAACATGGAGCCACAATTGCCGCTGCGGGATCAGGAACGGGCTAATTGGGACTTTTTCCTGAGTTTGCCTAACCCCGATCGCCGCGATCTGAAACTACACCTGATCCGCCAGCAACAACTGGAAGAACCTCTGTTTGAGTTCTCGGGGGCGTGCGGTGGTTGTGGCGAAACGCCGTACCTGAAGTTGGTCAGCCAGTTGTTTGGCGATCGCATGTTGGTGGCGAATGCGACGGGTTGTTCTTCGATTTATGGGGGCAATTTGCCGACCACACCCTGGGCGAAAAACGCGGAGGGACGGGGGCCAGCCTGGTCGAATAGTTTGTTTGAAGACAACGCCGAATTTGGGCTGGGCTTCCGCATCTCGATCGATAAACAGGCACAGTTTGCGGCGGAATTGCTGCAAAAACTGAGTGGGGAACTGGGGGATACGCTGGTCACGGGCATTCTCACGGCAGAGCAGCGATCGGAAGCGGATATTTGGGAGCAACGCGAACGGGGGCAGGCGTTGAAACAAGCGCTGCAACACCTCCACTCACCGGAAGCGAAACAACTGCAAGCCGTAGCGGATTATTTAGTCAAGAAAAGTGTCTGGATCATTGGTGGGGATGGCTGGGCTTACGACATCGGCTTTGGCGGACTGGATCATGTGATTGCCAGCGGGCGGAACGTCAACATTCTGGTGATGGATACGGAAGTGTATTCCAACACGGGGGGACAATCCTCGAAAGCAACCCCACGCGGGGCAGTGGCAAAATTTGCCGCAGGTGGCAAACCCGCACCGAAGAAGGATTTGGGCATGATTGCCATGACCTATGGCAATGTCTATGTGGCGAGTGTGGCGATGGGGGCGAAGGATGAACACACGCTCAAAGCCTTTATGGAGGCGGAAGCTTATGATGGCCCGTCGTTGATCCTGGCCTACAGCCATTGCATCGCCCACGGCATCAACATGCAAACTGCCATGACCCACCAAAAAGCGATCGTCGACAGTGGCCGCTGGTTGCTCTACCGCTACAATCCCGCCCTGAAAGCGGCTGGCAAGAATCCCCTACATCTCGATACGGGATCGCCGAAGCGTCCGGTGAGCCAGTCGATGTACGAAGAAAATCGGTTCAAGATGCTGACCAAGAGCAACCCGGCTGAGGCGAAACATTTGCTGGCAGAAGCCCAGGCGGATGTGAACAACCGCTGGCAGTTCTACGAATATCTGGCAGCGCGATCGCCTGCTGCCAATGGCAAGGCCGCAACGGGCGATCGCCCCGCTCCTGACCAACCCACTTAGGCAGCTGCGGTTAAACCGTTTCCTGGTATTCAAACTGGTCTGCGGTCAGGGCGAATGGCCATTCGCCCCGACCCTGGGTTTCTCACCGATCATCCCTTCATTCCCGAATTCACTATGGATCTCACGACAACCTATTTGGGCTTAACCCTGCGATCGCCCCTAGTGCCCGCCGCCGCAGCGCCCCTCAGTGAAGACATCGACAACATTCGCCGCATGGAAGATGCCGGAGCGGGTGCGGTCGTGTTGCATTCTCTATTTGAAGAACAATTGCTGCGGGAAAAATTTGAACTGCATCATCACCTCACCTACGGCACCGAAAGTTTTGCCGAATCCCTCACCTACTTCCCAGAGCCGGAAGAATTTCATGTGGGACCCGAATTGTATCTGGAGCATATTCGGCAGGCGAAGGCGGCGGTTTCGATCCCGATCATCGCCAGTCTGAATGGTTATACGCCGGGAGGTTGGGTGGAATATGCCCAACTGATGCAGCAGGCGGGGGCAGACGCGATCGAGTTGAATGTGTACTATGTGCCGACGGATCTGGAGTTGAGCGGCGCGGAGGTGGAGCAGAATTACATCGACATTTTGCGCGAAGTGAAGGCGGAAGTGACGATTCCGGTGGCGATCAAACTGAGTCCCTATTTCAGCAATTTGGCGAACATGGCGAAACGCTTGGTGGCGGCAGGCGCGAATGGGCTGGTGTTATTCAATCGGTTCTACCAACCGGATATTGATTTGGAACAGTTGGAAGTTTATCCCCATCTGATCTTGAGTACGCCGGAAGCCGGACGCTTACCGCTGCGCTGGATTGCCATCCTGTATGGACGCATTCAAGCCGATTTAGCCGCTACCAGTGGGATTCAAAAAGGTCAGGATGCCTTGAAAATGCTGATGGTAGGGGCGAAAATTACGCAACTTTGTGCGGTCTTGTTGCGGCATGGCATTGGTCACATTCAGGTGTTAGAGGCGGAAATGCGCCGCTGGATGGAGGAACATGAATACGTCTCGATCCAGCAAATGCAGGGCAGTATGAGCCAGTTACATTGCCCAGATGCGAGTGCCTTTGAACGGGCACAGTACATGAAGGCGATTCAAAGTTTGCAATGGGAATCCGCGATCGCGAGTTTTTAGGTCATCGTGTCCCCACCGTCGGATGTGTTAGGCGTTAGCCGTAACGCATCGCTGGGATGTTGTTGTCGCTTATCCGTTTGCGCCCGTTGACCTTGCTTTTCGAAATACTGTTGATGATCTTCAGTCGCCAGCCAATAGGTGGAGGCGGGTTGAATTTGGGTGACGATCGCCTGCTCATAAGCCCCGGCGCGATCGGCTTTCGAGCGTTGGGCAATTTGGGCTTGTTCCGGCGTGTGGTAAAAAATCACGGAGCGATATTGTTCACCGCGATCGGCACCCTGACGATTCAGGCTGGTGGGATCATGAATTTGCCAGAACAAATCCACGAGTTCGGCATAACTCACGATCGCGGGATCAAACTCCACCTGACACACCTCCGCATGCCCCGTGATCCGCGACAGGACATCCAGATAGCAGGGATTTTCAAAGTGTCCGCCCATGTAGCCGACGGAGGTGGCAACGACTCCCGGCACGCGGCGAAAGGCGGCTTCCACGCCCCAAAAACATCCGGCTCCAAAAGTGGCAATGGCGATCGTCATGGTGGGAGAAAGGCATAGGGCAGAGGGCAGAGGGAAACAGCCTGGGTAGGGTGGGAGTGTCCAGTGTTGATCGCAGGCTACCTTTTGAGCTTATCGCAATCAGCTTCACGGGCGATCGCTCTGCGGCGCGATCGGGCGCAAGATGAACTGATGCCCGAATGGAACTACCGCGTCTGTGTGGAGTTGGTAAGGATGGAGACACAGGTCTGAGATTGCACTAAGATTGACAAGGAATGAATCGCTGCCCACGCTGAATTAGGGCGATTTGGGTAGCAACGGCTCGATTTGTTGCTGAAATGAGATGGGAGAACCATGCTAAAGACTGCTGATTTACACGTTGTTGAAACACGACCTTTGTTGAGTCCAGCGTTTGTGCATGGGGAGCTACCAATCAGTGAGACGGCAGCGGGGTTAGTCGCAACGACGCGCGATCGCATTCGCCGCATTCTGCGTGGAGCGGATCATCGCCTGCTGGTGATTGTCGGGCCTTGCTCGATTCATGATGTGAATGCCGCCCATGAGTATGGCGAAAAGTTAGCCCTCTTGCGGACGGAGTTAGAGGACCATCTAGAAATCGTGATGCGGGTCTACTTTGAGAAGCCCCGGACGACCACGGGCTGGAAAGGCTTGATCAATGATCCCCATCTGGATGGCAGCTACGACATCAATACGGGGCTGCGGCGGGCGCGGCAATTGCTCCTGGATCTGGCGAACAATGGTTTGCCAGCAGCCACGGAATTGTTAGACCCGATTATTCCTCAATACATTGCAGATGTGATTTCCTGGACGGCGATCGGCGCTCGGACGACCGAAAGTCAGACCCACCGGGAAATGGCTTCCGGCCTCTCAATGCCTGTTGGCTTCAAGAATGGCACCGATGGCGGCTGCAATATTGCGATTAACGGGATGCTCTCTGCCAGCCAGCCCCACCGTTTCCTGGGGATCAACTCCCACGGGTTAGCCAGTATCGTCACGACGACGGGCAATGCCGACACCCATTTGGTGTTGCGCGGCGGCAAGGATGGCCCCAACTTCGATGCGCTGCATGTGGAAAAAGCCGTGGCGGAAATGAGTGGTAAAGGGCTGAACACTCGCGTCATGGTGGATTGTAGCCACGACAATGCCAGTAAGGATTACACTCGCCAACCGATCGCCCTGCAGAGTGTGGCCGAACAGGTGATGGCAGGCTCCCCCCACCTCATGGGCGTGATGCTGGAAAGTCATCTGGTGGCCGGCAATCAACGCATTCCCCAGGATCTGAGTCAGCTCACCTACGGGCAAAGTATCACCGACGGCTGTGTCGATTTCGCGACCACCACTACCCTCTTACGGACCTTAGCCGAAGCCGTCGCCAAATCCCCCGCTCAACGAGTCGCCGCCGCCGTTTGAAGTCCTACCTGCTGCCCTCTGCCTTCCGCCTTCTGCCCTTTACCGAGATCGCGGTAAGTATTGCCCTTGCGGGGAGCCGATGATTTGACCGCGATCGTAGATTAATTGACCGCGTAGGAAGGTTTGCTGGACGCGACCGCTGAGTTCCATCCCTTCAAAGGGGGTGTAGCCTTGCTGCGAGAGGGAGTCCGCCGCCCGCACGACAAAAGTTTCCTGGGGATCGAGGAGGACGAGATCGGCATCGTAGCCGACAGCAATATCGCCTTTTTGGGGCAAGCCAAAGCGTTGGGCGGGATTCCAGCTCAGAAGTTTAGCCATCTGGTTGGGTGTCATGCCGCGCTTGCTGCCCTCACTAAAAACGCCTGACAAGAGGTACTCCGTCCCACCAAATCCGGCTTTCGCCAGCCAAATGTTATCCGGATCAGTCCGACTCGCCTTTTGTTCCGCCGCACAGCAGGCATGATCACTCACAATCCAATCGACCTGATCCTGAAGCACCGCCTGCCATAACCACTCCACATCGGCACGGGGGCGAATCGGCGGGTTGACTTTGGCCCACTTCCCGGTGGGGGTGTTGACATCCAATAACAGATGACCGACCGTCACTTCGCGCCGAAAGTTGATGTGGGGAAAGGTGGATTGCATCAGCAGGGCAGCTTCCATCGCCTTCCGGGAACTGAGATGGAGCAAATTAATGTTGGCACACTCAGTTTCATGCGCCAGGTAGGAGGCAATGCAGATTGCCAGTCCTTCCGAGTGGGGTGGACGGGCGGCACTGTAGGCATTTAATCCAGTCAGGGTGCTATCTTGCTGCACGATTTTGGTGTAGGCATTGAGAATATCCGCAACTTCACAATGCAGACTGAGGCTGAGGCTGTCTTGCAACTGGGGATAGCGCGATCGCAGGCGAGTCAGACTCCGCATGATGAATTCAAAATGAGCGAAATCATAGCGATCGCCCTCATTAATCATCAAAAACAGATTTTGTTGATTCGACAGTCCATGCAGCCCATACCCGCCATAAAACATGAAAATTTTGAAGGAAGACACGCCGTGGTTTTCCAATAACCACTCCATTTCCTCAATATGTTGCGGAGCGATCGGGGCGACATGATAGCCATAATCCACATAAAAATTGCCCGCAGACAGGGCTAACACTTCTGGGAAAAACTCCCGATAACTGCCGCCTTTGTTCAGGTAATATTGTCCGGTGCGAATATAGTTGAGGCTGGTCGTCACGCCCCCCATTGCCGCCGCCTGACTCTCGGCGATCGCGTCCTGATCCAATGATTGATAAATGCCAATGTGCATGTGGGCATCCACCAAGCCGGGAAACCCCAGCCAATCGTGCCCATCCAGGACTGACCGCGCTGTTTCTGGGTCGATGTGGGGGGCAATCTGGTGAAACTTGCCATCCTGTATTCCCACATCCAGCCGCTCGACGGTGGTTTGATGAGGGCGCACCACCCGCACATTTTTAATTAACTGATCGAGCATGGGTCTGTCTCGCCTGAAATTGCAGCCATAACACCGATGAGCTGCCAGCAGTAGGAGCAGGGGCGATCGCTGCCAGCAAAACTTTTAGAATGAAATTATAGCGGCTGGCCTTCCCGGTAATTCAGGAGAAAAGATTATGGCACCCTTTAATGAGTATCATTTAGACCCCCAGCAATTTCCGTTTTTGCACCGCTTGCAACAGCAGTGGTCAGCCATCAGCGCCGAATTTACGCACTTTCAGACGCAGGCGACAGCGGCAGAATTACAATTTGCCTTTGATGTGATGGGACCCAAAAGTAAAACGGTGAAAACTAAAGGCAATTCCAAATACAGTGCGTTTGGAGTCCTATTTCAAGGATTATGGATTGATGACTATATTCAAGCCCATGAAATTGACTATCCGCAGTACTCAGATCAGGATGTGCCCAAATTAGCATGGGAACTGAGACAAAAATATTTCCCGACATTAACAACTGCGATCGCGGAAACCAATCAAGAGACTGATAATCTCTTACGTAATGTCTACTTTGGTACGTTTCATCCTGGACTCGATGTGAAACTGCATGTGAATGATAATCCGCACATGAATCGGGGCTATCTGGGATTGATTGTGCCAGCGGGAGATATCGCAATGAAAATCTGCCATGACAAACTGTATTGGCATGAAGGCGAGTTTTTAGTACTCGATCACAGTTATCCCCATTGCCCCCACAACTACACCGAATTTGAACGCACGGTGCTGGTGGTAGACTTCTTTAAGACGGATCAGCCCCGCAGTGAAGTGTTGAGTCGGGAACAGGCAGCAGTCGCTCAGCGGATGCAGGAAAATCCTTATAGCCTGGGGGTGTTTGGCAAAAGTGATGCGGCTTCAGTGGAAGACTTTATTAAGTATGGATTCAGTCATCAGTTGGAATGGGATAAAGCATTAGGCGGTTAATGGTAACGATGACACACCCTCCCTCCCTTGAAAGCTATCGAGCCTTAGCGCTCCAACTCACCTGTCACGCGGTGAATCAGGCCAGCGATCGCGCGACTGCCCGTGCCCTGATGCAACAGGCGATCGCTCGGCTCAAGCCCCAAATTGCTGCTAGCCTCGCGTTCATTGGCTCCGACTGTCGGCTGGTGGTGTTGCCGGAGTACTGGTTAACGGGCTTCCCGCTGGGGGAACCGTTTGCCGTGTGGGCCGATAAAGTTTGTCTGGAGATCGGCGGGGCGGAATATGAGGCTTTGGGGCAAATCGCGCAACAATTTCGCATTTTTTTGGCCGGCAATGCCTACGAACTCGATCCGCACTTTCCCCAGTTATATTTCCAAACCTGCTTCGTGATTGATCCCAGCGGCACCGTCATTCTTCGTTATCGTCGCCTCAATTCCATGTTTGCCCCCACTCCCCATGACGTTTGGGATCAATACCTGGAGCATTACGGCTGGGAGGGGGTGTTTCCCGTGGCGCGGACAGAAATTGGCAATCTGGCCGCACTGGCCTCGGATGAAATTCTGTTTCCCGAAGTCGCTCGCTGTTTGATGATGCGCGGCGCGGAAGTCTTCCTGCACTCGACTTCGGAGGTTTACGGACAATCCCGATCGCCCAAGGATGTGGCAAAACTGAGTCGGGCGATCGAAAATATGGCCTATGTCGTTTCTGCCAACACCGCCGGGATTGCTCAGATTCCGATTCCGATCGCCTCAGCCGATGGCGGGTCAAAAATCATTGACTACCGGGGGCTGATCCTGGCGGAAACGGCGACGGGAGAGAGTATGGCAGCTTTTGCCGAAATTGATCTGGCGGCATTGCGGCGCTATCGGCGGCGACCGGGCTTAACCAATTTGTTAGCGCGGCAACGGTTTGAACTATACGCCGAAAGTTATCGACAGGCGCAGTTTTATCCCGCCAACACGATGCTGGATGGCGAAATCGATCGCGCCCATTTTAGCCAGACACAGCAACAGACGATCGCCTGTTTAGCAGACGCTGACATCATTTAAGCTGAGGATGGCACACCGAGGAGGAGCATGAATCAGGCGATCGCGGTGCGGAATCCCCGCACTGGACAAATTGATCATTGGATTACCCCGCCGAGCGTGGAGACATTGACCACTCAGTGTCAGCAGTTGCGGCAGGGCCAACGGCAGTGGTCTGAGGCGGGTTTAGCGGCTCGCATTGCCGCCTTGCAAGCGTGGCAAGAGGCCGTCCAGGAGCGGCGGACTGAGCTGATTCGGGCATTGGTGGCAGATACCGGGCGGCTGTCCGTTTCGGTGTTAGAAGTCGATTCCTTTCTCGCGAGTCTCGATCGCTGGTGTCGTCGTGCTCCCGAACTGCTGCAAGACACGGAGCAGCACACGGCGATTCCCTTCATCCGGCTGCACCAGACGGCAGTGCCCTATCCCTTAGTGGGCATCATTAGTCCCTGGAACTTTCCCCTCTTACTCGCGACCATCGACCTGATTCCGGCACTGTTGGCAGGCTGTGCGGCAGTCGTGAAGCCGAGTGAAATTGCGCCTCGGTTTGTGGTGCCCCTGCAACAGGCGATCGCGGCAGTGCCCGCGTTGGAATCCGTCCTAGCTGTCGTCACGGGAGCCGCAGAAACGGGAGCGCAGTTGATTAAGCAGGTGGATGCCGTCTGTTTTACGGGAAGTGTGGCCACGGGGCGGCAGGTGGCGGCGGCGGCGGCTCGACGGATGATTCCGGCATTTTTGGAATTGGGAGGCAAAGATCCGGCAGTCGTCTTAGCGTCGGCAGACCTTGATTTAGCGACTTCTGCCATTCTCTGGGGATCTGTCGTGAATACCGGACAATCCTGCTTATCGATTGAACGAATTTATGTCGCAGCACCTATCTTTGCCGCTTTTGTAGACTTACTGACGACTAAAGCTCAAGCTCTGCAACTGGCCTATCCTACTGTAGAATCTGGCCCGATTGGACCGATCATTGCTGCCCGTCAGGCTGACGTGATCACCGCCCATTTGGCAGACGCGATCGCGAAAGGGGCGATCGTTCATTGTGGCGGCAAAATCGAAACTTGGGACGGTGGGTTATGGTGCCGTCCGACCGTATTGACCCAGGTGAATCACTCCATGCTGGTGATGACAGAGGAAACCTTTGCGCCCATCCTCCCGGTGATGTCGTTTACCACCGTGGAAGAGGCGATCGCCCTCGCCAACGCCTCGATTTACGGACTCAGTGCTGCCGTCTTTGCTGGATCAGAGCCAGCAGCGATCGCGATCGCTGCCCAATTAGAAGCCGGAGCCATTAGTATCAACGATGCTGCCCTGACTGCCGTCATGCACGAAGGCGAAAAGCAGTCCTTCAAGGCTTCGGGGCTGGGTGGTTCGCGGATGGGTGCCGCTGCCCTGAAACGGTTCATGCGCCCAAAAGCGTACCTGGTCAAAACCCAGGCGATCGCTGATCCCTGGTGGTTTTGAGCCGCTGCATCTGGCAAACTTTGAGGGATGCCTGTTGTTAATCTGGTGTGCCCATGTCTCACATTCGCGAAGCCATGCCCGTCCTTGCCCGTCACGAAGGGGAATGGGCTGGCACCTATACCCTGGTTGATCCCGCCGCCCAAATCTTAGATCAGCATGAGGCGCGGTTATCCTGCCTGTTTCCTGAAGATGGCGACTATGACTACGATCAAATCAATCGCTACACCTGGGCAAATGGTAAACAGGAAGAACATCGGTTTCCAGGCATCTACCGCGATCGCCAACTGTGGTTTGACACCGACCGCATTCACGGTCATGCCTGGGAAGTCGATGATGCCACGTTGCTACTACGATTCTCCTACAAAACCATTCCCGACTTCTACCTCTATGAAATGATTCAAATTAGCCCGTGCAATCAGCATCGCAGCCGCACCTGGCACTGGTTCAAAAATCATCAACTATTCCAACGCACCCTCATTCAAGAAGAACGCCAAGGTTAGATGATCCCGTTCCCTAGAGAGGCGTGATGCCAATTGATGGTAGTTACAGCTTTGGTCAGAGCACTGAGAAGCAGAACAAAGTCACAAAGGCATCTTGAGTTGATATTCTGACTTGCCTTGGCTACGTTATACAACGACTAAGGCTATTAGGGCGGTCTATTAGGGCGGTCTCTGCCGCAACCGACAAAGGAACTGATCGCTTTCTACTTGGTGACTCTAATTCAGAGATTGATGTTGTTCTAAATAGGTCTGACTCAAGTCCATAATCATCTGGAAATTAAAACTTTGTGTCAGACTATCTAAGTGTGAACTGAGCCGAGCTGCTTCCGAGGGAATTTCTGCAATTAAATCCTTCACTGCTTTTTGTTCACAGAAAAGCGCTGCGTTATACAGTGCTTTAACCCAGTCTGGTGGCATCACGGCTAGGTCTTGGGCGGTTAAGGGATTGTCATCTAATAGCTCGTGGGGCGAGATCGCAGGTTTCTCTACTTCAGCATAAAGATACTGTAAGCCTAAGTAATCGGCCATTTTATGAAATAATTCGGCTTCGCGGAAGGGTTTACTCAAGTAGTCGTTGCATCCTGCTGCTAGTGCTAAATCGCGATCGCTCAGTAAGGCCTGCGCCGTCAGTGCAATGATAACCGTTGGAAGGCTGGCACGGGGAGACTGGGCCAACTGTTGCTGCTCTCGTGCTCGAATCTGTCTGGTCACTTCATACCCATCCAAATCCGGTAGGCGAATATCGAGCCAGATCAAGTGTGGTCGCCAGCGTTCCCAGAGCGCAATCGCTGTTTCGCCCGTGGTGACCGCTTGCACTTCTAGGCCGACTTGTTCCAGTAATGTCACGAGGAGTAACCGATTTTGGGGCTGATCGTCCACCACCAGAATCCGATATTGCGGTTGGTTGGGCGCTAGTTTGACCACATCGCGATCGCCCGCGGCCGCCTGAATTGCGGCTCGGCTGACAGTTTGTACTGGAATGGTAAACTCAAACGTGCTGCCCTGCCCCACTTGACTGCGCACTGTAATTGTACCCCCCATTAACTGCACTAATTGCCGCGTGATTGTTAGTCCTAATCCCGTTCCCTCTAGTGATTGCTGCCCGCGCACCGTTTGCATAAACGCATCAAAAATCGCGTCTAAATCCTCTGGCGCAATGCCGCTGCCTGTGTCTTCCACGGTGAACTGGAGGAGGCGTTCGGGGAGCGGGTGAGCCGGACTGAAGAACGGTTGCAATTCCTGATTAGGGTGGGGGGCAGGTGGAAGAATCTGGGTGACCTGTTGCCGGACTTCAAGTCGCACAAACCCCTTTTCCGTAAACTTGATGGCATTACTCAGCAGATTGAGCAAAATCTGCTCTAACTTTTGCCCATCCACCACCACATAACGCGGAACATCTGGCAGAATCTCTAGGTCAAAGTTGAGGTTTTTGTGGCGGACGCGATCGGCGAGCACTCGGCGCACCCGCTGTAGTTGCTCCAAAAGATTCGTGGGTTGGGGTGTGAGTTGTGCTCTGCCGGCCTCGATCTTGGAGAGATCCAGAATTTCATTGATCAGTTTCAACAGATGATTGCCACTGGAGTGAATCACCTTAAGATATTCTCTTTCTTCCGCAGAAACTTTGGAGCTGCGTTGCAACAGTTGCGAAAATCCCAAAATTGCATTTAAGGGGGTGCGTAACTCATGACTCATGTTCGCCAAAAATGTACTTTTCGCCTCGTTCGCTGTCTCGGCAGCTTCTTTGGCGCGTTTCAGATCGTGTTCAATTTGTTTCCGTTTAGTGATATCTAATGTTGTGCCATTGAGTTTAATGACTTGATGTTGGCGGTCAAAAACAGGTTGCCCCCTACTAACAACGTAACGAGTCGAGCCATCAGGACGGCAAATTCGATGTTCTACTTCGTAGGGACAGCCCGTGGTAATGGCACGCTCGACGGCTGCGGCCAGTTCAGCTTGGTCTTCAACTGGCACCAAGGCTAAAATTTGGGCTTCTGACGGTTCGGGTTGGCTGGAGTCAAGCCCCAGAATGTGAAACATCTGTTCTGACCAGAGGCTGGTACGTGTTGCGACATCCAGTTCCCAACTCCCCACCTGGGCTACCCGTTGCGCTTCTTGCAGGCGGACAGTATTGGCTTGGAGCGACTCCTCAGCTTGTTTGCGATCGCTGATATCACTCAAAACTCCCAATACACACTCCTGCCCATACAAATGGATTACCCGCGCAAACAGCAACACGGTTTTGAGGTCATTGGATTTTGTCCGAAATTGAACTTCAAAATCCAATACCCGCCCCGTTTGGAGCAAACTGTCCCAAAACTGCTCAACGTCGGTGGGATCGGCCCATAAGCCCAGTTTGATGCAGGTTTGACCAATCGCCTCTGTCATGGAATAGCCCAACACCCGGCTAAAACTGCTGTTCACGTCCAGGATCTGCCCTTCGGCTAGAGTGGCAATCCATGCTGGTTGGGGGCCATCCCGGAAAATCATCGAGAATTTTAGTTCTGATTGCCGCAACGCCAGTTCGGTTTGCTTCAGATCGGTGACATCACTCACTACTCCATGCCATACAGTTTCACCATTGGCGCGATGAGACGGACGCGAACTGGCCCGAAGCCATTTGATCCGACCCGTTGGGGTGATAATTCGCCATTCGTGGCGAAAGGGCTGCATCGCCTGTAAACTCTGAGCGACAGCAATGTGATACCCCTGGCGATCGTCTTCATGAATTTGCTGGGTTACCAGACTGGCATCCTGATAAGCTTCTGCCAGCGGAATTTCATGAATTTCGGCAAAGGCAGGACTGAGGAATTCAAATCGAGTTGGTCCTGCTGTTGCTTCCACGACAGTATAAATGACACTGGGCGAGGCGGCGGCTAAGTCCTGAAGACGGGCTTCGCTTGCCTGTAGCGCCAGTTCTATCTGTTTGCGATCGCTAATGTCACGGGCGACAAACACCACCACACGTTGCCCCTGCAACTCACATACAGTCCCTGAAATCAGGACGGTTCTGACCTCCTTCAATTTGGTTTGTACGATGATTTCTAGATTATCCACCCGGTCAGTTGTCAATAGGTGATGGCGTAACTGTTCGCGGTCAGCTAAATCCAGCCACATATCCAATTTGATCGCTGTCTGCCCCACTAATTCTGCCCGCGAGTAGCCGCAAAATTCGATCATCCGCTGATTGACTTCCAAAAATCTGCCCTCAATCAGCGACATAATCGCCAGCGGTTCTGGACTGACTCGAAAAATAGTGGTAAATTTTGCTTCTGATTCTTCTAAGGCGGTTTCCAAGCGGTCAAATGAGGTTTTGAGTTGAGTCGCCATCCGATTAAACGATCGCGCCAAGTCTCTGGCTTCAGTAATTGAGCTATCAGCGGGTAACTGCTGACTTAAATCACCCGCCGCGATCGCCTGACTGGCTCGATTTAAGCGGGTGATGCGGGTCGTAAATCGATGGGCGATCGCCAGACCTACCGCGATCGCGCCGCCTAATGCCATCAGGCACAGCCAGACCGTCGTACTCATATTGCTCTGAATGTCGGCCATGAAGTCGGCTTCAGGAATCATGGTCACAATCAACCAGTCCAGTCCAAACGGGTCGCGGAAAGGAGTCACTTGCACGAAAACAGGTTGCCCCGTTGTCGTGAGGGTGAGTTGTTGTGGTGTTGTGAGGTTATTCAACTGGCCAAATTTGCCGATTAACTGCTGGATCATGTCGTGCGATTGGCCCTCTCGCAGTTGGGCGGAGAAGTTCCCGGTTTGCCCGTTCCTGGGTGGTCTCCTCATGCTGTCTGTCAGCATCGAACTGGCCACCAGATTCCCTGATCGCTCTAGAATAAAGACTTGCCCCGTTGTCGAAAATTTGAGGTTGCTGAGGAATTCACTGATCTCAGGCAAGAAATACTGAGATACGAAAATTCCTTGCAATTCCCCTCCCCCCTTGTAACTAGGAGCGAAGGCGACAGTGCTTAAGATGGGGAGAACTCGAGCCGGGGTGACGGGTGTCCATCCCTGCTTTCCCTGGTCTTCGGCGAGACGATACCAGGGCGTTGTGCGGATGTCATCTGACAGTTGATAAATCGGTTGCGTTGGTTTACCTTGACTATCAATCCGAAAATAACGACGCTGATTGGGGCGAAAATCGGAGAGGAGAATGGTGTTGAGCGCAATGGGTTGGCCAGCTGTTTGTTCAGCCAATTGGCGCACTTGCTCTGGAGTGATGCGATGGTAGGAAATACCTCGCCCATTCGCATTCACAAACCCATTTGAGGGCAAGGTTGGGTTGAGGATCATTTGCTGCCATAAATGTTGCCGCAATTGTTCCGGGTCATTCACATTGAGGCTACCCTGCTTAACTGCCAGATGGTTTGTCGCTACAATTTCCTGGGGTTCGTGCAGAAAATGCGTCAGGCGATCGCTCACCCGGGCTGATGTTTGCGCTAATAATTGTTTTGCTAGCGTTTCAGTCGCCTGTTGCCCCGCACGGTATGATAACCAGCCCACCAACGCCACTGCTCCCGCTGTTTGAAAGACAAACGGCAAGATGAGCACCCATCGCAGCGGCAGATTATTGAGTTGAGGCAAACGCGGACGAGGAGCGATCGGCATGACTTGACTGGCATGATTTTACTGGAGACAAGTATCTGTCCTAGAGAAAAAATATTTCCCCAGCGGTAGCTGATGTTCTTCGCAATTAGACAAATTGTAAAAAATCGGCAAGATTCGTCAGTAAAAACAAGAATCATATCATTTTTATGCAGGCTTACAGAAGCTTGTCAAAAAATCATTGGTTCGCCTCCAAGCACAAGGGCAGGCTCAAAAAGAAGGTGGTGCCAGTGCCAACCTTAGATTCAACCCAGATTTGTCCATGATGCCGTTCGACAATCTTCTTGCAAGTGGCTAAGCCAATGCCAGTGCCGGGATATTTTTGGGCTGAATGAATCCGTTGAAAGACTTCAAAAATCTTTTCTAAATGTTCTGGCAAAATCCCAATGCCATTATCCTGGATGCCAATTTGCCAGGTCTGTCGCTGGAGTGAGACAGAAATGTGAATTGTTGGAATTGTATTGGCTGGAATAAATTTAAGGCCATTGCTAATCAAATTTTGAAAAAGTTGGATCAGTTGAGTTTCATTCCCTTTTACTTTGGGCAGTGGATCATGTGTAATGATTGCTTGCTGCGTCACGATCGCTTCTCGCAAGTTATCTGTTACTTGCTTTAAAACATCATTACAGTCAATGATTTGCAGGTCTTCCTCTTGTTTGTCGATTTGCGCATAGGCGAGTAAATCTTGAATCAGTCGCTGCATTCGGCTACCTGTTTCATGGATTCGATTCAGGTAGTCCTGCGCCACCGCATCTAAAGTGCTGTCATATTTTAGCTGCAATAATTTGACAAAGCCTGTGACACTTTGTAAGGGCTGTTGTAAGTCATGGGAAACAACATAAGCAAATTGTTCTAACTCTCGATTCGACCGCAATAGATCCTCATTTTGTTGTATCAGCTGATGTTGTAAGCGCTGAATCCGAATTTGATGTTCAATGCGCGCCATTACTTCTGCTTCTTGGAACGGCTTAGTCACGTAATCGACACCACCAGCCGCAAATGCCTTAACTTTATCCAGGGCATCATCTAGTGCACTAATAAAGATGATGGGCACGGCACTGGTTTGAGAGTTTGTCTTTAACTGTTTACAAACTTCGTAGCCATCCATCTCCGGCATTTTGATGTCGAGCAGAATGAGATCTGGAGGCTCAGATTTAACCGATGCGATCGCTCGTTGACCATTCAAAGCTTTGCGAACTTCATAGCCGCGATTCGTTAGCATGGCTGACAACACCCGGAGATTATCTGGGGTATCATCCACAATCAGGATGTCGGCCTTTGCGGTTTCTGAGGTTGGTAGGGGATCCAGAGTCATCATTTAGTTTGAGATTGAATGAGATGGATAATTTGATCGAAATGAAAATTTTCACTCCAATCCTTCAGGATATCGGCGAGCGCCGAACAGTGGGGTGGTAACTCAGAAAAAAAAAAAAAAATGACATCATCAGATCCTTTAATCGCTGCTTGATGAAGAGCTTCAATCCAGGTGCTTGGCATGTGTGACAAACATACTTGTAACGGATGTGGAAGTGCTGAGTGGCGCGGTTGTGCCTTTTGTAAGGCCGGTTGTGCCAGCGCTGTTGTCAGTGACTGAAGTTGGGATTCGTGAGTGGACAAGCGGGCGACTTCGAGAATGTCATTAATCAGGGTGAGGAGTTGTCTGCCATTGCGGTGCATAATCGCAATTTGGCTTTGATGGTGCTCGCTTAATTCAGGATGGGACTCCAGCATTTGAGCAAACCCAATAATGGCATTGAGTGGTGTTCTTAACTCATGACTCACCTGGGCTAAAAATTCACTTTTAGACTGATTGGCCGCTTCCGCTGCATTTTTGGCTTGTGCCAGTTCTGCCGTGCGGACTGCCACTCGACTTTCTAACTCAGCAAAAGAAGCCCGCAATTGACTGGCCATTTCGTTGAAAGATTGACTCAATAACGTGAGTTCATGAATGCCATACACTTGTAGTTCGGGATAGGCTTCTCCTCGCGCGATCGCTTGACTGGCCTGAGCGAGTTGGCGGATGGGTTGACTGAGCCAGCGCGAGGTGCATAGCCCTAACAGAATTGCGATTGACAGCGCCAACGCATACAGCAAAATGGTGATCGCAGTATTGGCTCGAATTTGTTGCATAAAATCCGCTTCGGGCACAACGATGACGATTAGCCAGTCCAGTCCCAATTGATCTTGCCAGGGCATCACCGAGACGAGCGCAGATTGCTGATTGACTTCGACTGTTAGCAATTGTGGTTGGGTGATCTGTCCAAACTGAGCAAAGCGATCGCGGAGTTGGTGCGCTGTCTGCTGGATCAGCATATTTTGACTGTGGGCAACATTTAATCGTTGCGCTTTGCCGTTCACGATTTGATAAGGCGCTTCTGTACTGGAACTTGCTACGATCATGCCATTACGTTCAATGATAAAAATTTCACTGGACTTACTAACCTGCAAACGCCGCAAAAACTGGCTAATTTGTGACAATATAAAATCTACCCCCAGCACGCCAACCAGCTGGT
>JAIXVO010000775.1 GCA_027482985.1 Cyanobacteriota bacterium | reverse complement strand
GGGCTTCGCTGGGTAGGCCGTAGTCGCGCTGGGTATGAGCCGACAGGCGGGCACAAAACTCCACCGCGTCGTACCAGCTCACTCGCTCCACCGGGCGATTGTCACCCTTAAACCGCGCGGGGTCTGGGTTGAGTTCCCGAGCCTGTTGGGGCATGGCCGCCACCGCCCGCCACTGGATTTGGGTAACGGGGTAGCGCCCCATCCAGAAAGCGCTGACCTGCACATCGTGCTGTGGCCCCTCGTGTTCACGGCGCTCTGGCTCATCAGAGGGCGACCCCATGACAAAGCTGCCCCCCGGAATAGCCACCATGGCGATGAATATGCTGTTGCCCAGCCGCTCGATATAGCGCTGGGCCTGGCGCTGCTGTTTGCGCACGCTCCAGGTATTGCGTCGTGGGGAATCTCGCTCCAGGGTGGCAACGTCAAAGGCAAAGGTCACCAGTTCCGTGCTGGGTATCGTCGAGTCAGCTTCAAACTCAACGGTGACCACCTCAACCGTTTCGCTTTGCAGGGGTGGCAAGCTACCGGCCACCGCTGGCTCCACAAATTGACCGGTCTCAAAGGTCAGCGTCTTTAGGGCCGGCAACCCTGGCACCCGCATCCCCGCCCTGCCCAGCGGAAACGCCCCTGGGCTCAGCTCAACCTCCCCCACTCGGTAAGATCGCGCCACCGCTTCAGCACTGACAGACTCTGGGTTGCGCAACAGCCGCTGTACGACCTGGGCAAATTCCACCAGGGCGGCAGAGCCCCTCAGTTGTACGGCTTGCTCCTGGGCAATGCGAGTCAGGTAGGCCACCTCTGCGCGAATGCCTTTGTCAGAGCTGTTGCCCGCTTCAGCGAGGTCTCCCAACTGTTGCAGGCGATCGGTGATTTCTTCAACCGCCTGACGGCACCCGTCGTCCCCCAGATAGGTTATGGCGGCCAGCCGCTGAGCATCGAGCTCTTTTTGCCGCCGTTTGGGGTCAGTGCGGCTGAGGTAGTTCACATAGCTCAGTAAGACCTGGGCCACGTTGCCCATCCGCTGCTGCCAGACGGGGTCGTCTTTAATGTGGTCTAGCAGGTAGGCCCGTACCTGGGTATCCATGGTGTAGAGCTCATAGCCCACCTGACTGCACAGGTCAGAGAGCAGTAGGTCAACCTCCGCTTCCCAGGGCACGTTGGCGTCCCGCAAAAACTCAATGCGCAGGTAGTGCACCAGCTCGGGCGTCAGCACCAGGGGAAAAGCCGCATAGTAGGCCAACTGCCGATAGTCCAGATTATCAAACCGCTTCACAAAGCGATCGACCTGCTCGGCCTGCTCGTACCAGAGTGGCTTGTCTGCGGTAAAGGTCATAGCGACGCCGAGTAGGGAGAGTGGAGCACCTGCCCCCGGACAACATCAATGGCATTGCTCAGGCCATCATTATCCATCTGAAACATGGGTACCGAGTGAGCAATAATTTCTGCCGAATTGCCCACCCAGCGATGTTTGGGCATGGGGTTGAGCCAGGCGATCAAGGTTGTGTAGCGCTTGAGCTGAGCCAAAAACCGAATCGTGCCGCGACTGCGCTCTTTGGCTCGATACCCCCGCGCGGCCCCGGCATCGCTGACGAGCAGCACGCTAGTGCCAGCATCGCAGCTATCGAGCACCGCCCTTAACTCTACGGGATTAGTCAAATAGGTGTCTTGATACACCGTGCCCGCCGGTACATTCTGAAAATAAAAGGCCTGGACGTGATCGGGGTCTAGGGAGCCTTCGTCTTTAGCGGTTTCGACCAAATCGCGGGTGAAGTGGTGGAAGGGTGTCATAGAGCCATTTTGGTCAACCAGCAGGAGCAGGCGGGCATCGTTGCGATCGCGCCGTTTATACACAGGGCTCAGGTAAAACCCCTGACGAGCCACCTGCTGCACGGTAGCGGCAATATCCAGCACATCCTGCGGCCCATCGGGGATCGGGCGGCGCAGATAGCGCCAGTTGTACACCATCGATCGCCGCGAGATCGGGTAATAGGCTTGCAGCGTAGAGGGCTCTTCAGGGGTGATCAAACGACTCGGAGCCTGAATCGGCACCGCCCCTAGGCCCGGTTCAGGGCGCTGATCCAAGGGAGCGACCCGAGGCGGCGGCGGCTCGGGGTCTGGTAAGGTCTCTAGAAACGGTTCTGGCTGGGTGAGTCGAGGGGTTTGCCCCCCAGGAAACGGAGGTTTACGCGGCGTGTGGGCCATCAGCTGAGCCTTTTCGGCCTGCCACAGGGGCTCAAATTGACTGTGCTCTTCTAAGGAGTGGCACCACAACAGCTTGAGGGTATCTTCTAGCCCGTCTACATCGTCCCCAAAGCCGCCCTCCAGAGCCTGGAGAGCCGCCATATACTCCCCTAGGCCCAGCTTAAACTGGCTCCGGTTCAACCGCAGAAATAGACGCAGCACCAGGGCTTGATGGTCAACGTTGCTCATGAGATGTTGGTACTCATGAGGCTTTGGCAGAGTTGCGCCAGTCATCTTGCCGCTTAAATAGCAGCTCCCGATAGGGCAAGATTTGATCTTGCTTGAGCTGCGTCACGCTATAGGGCTTGGGTTCAAACTGGTGCAGGGCCTTGAGCCAATCCAGTAATTCGC
>JAIXVO010000114.1 GCA_027482985.1 Cyanobacteriota bacterium | reverse complement strand
GCTGGCGGGTGGCATGGAATCCATGTCGCAGAGTGGCATCATGCTGTCACACCGCGCCCGCTGGGGCTACAAGCTGATGATGCCGACGGCAGAACCGCTGATCGATCTGTTGGTGTGTGATGGGCTATCGGACCCCACCACGGCGGAAAAAATGGGCGAACAGGCAGAACGATTGGCTGCGTCCTATGGCATCACGCGCTCTGAATTGGACGCAGTCGCCCTGCATTCCCACGAGCGGGCAACTGAGGCGATGCAGTCGGGTTGGCTGTCTCAGGAAATTGTCCCGATCGCAGTGGCAAGCAAAAAGGGCACCAATCTGTTCGAAAAAGACGAAGGCTTGCGTCCCGATACCACAATTGAAAAGCTGGCTGCGCTCAAACCTGCGTTCCAGCCGGATGGCGTGCTAACAGCGGGCAACAGCAGTCAGATTTCGGATGGGGCGGCGGCGCTGTTGCTAGCTAGTCCAGCGGCGGTCAACACCCACGGCTTGAAACCGATCGCGCGGTTACTGCGGGGCACCTGGGCCGGCGGTGAAGCCTGGCGGTTTCCAGAGATTCCAGTCCAAGCGGTCGAACAATTGTTGGCTCAACTGCGTCTGACGATCGCCGATGTTGATTTATTTGAGAACAACGAAGCCTTCGCCCTCAGCAGCATATTGTTTCATCGCCTACTGGGTGTGCCTTACAGCAAACTGAATGTGTTTGGGGGGGCGATCGCGCTAGGACACCCGATCGGCGCTTCCGGTGCCCGCATTCTGGTGACGCTGTTGAATGCGTTGCAAACTCAGGATCGCCATCTGGGTGTTGCTGCCATCTGTCACGGGAGCGGCGGCGGCACGGCCGTGGCGATCGAGCGATTACAATAATCGCGCCAAAACCATCCTTCCTAGTTTACCGATCCTTCAACACTGCCGATTTTTCCCATGCACGCGCTTGGTTTAGAACATAAAGTTGTATTGGTTACGGGTGGCAATCGCGGCATCGGAGCGGCGATCGTCAGTTTGCTGCAAGAGTTAGGGGCACTGGTGGCCTATACCTACCGCTACCAGCCCAATCCCCACAGCAGCGCCTTGGCCGTGGCCGCTGATGTCACTGATTCAGCAGCGATGACCCAGGTGGCCTCGCTAGTCGAGCAAAAGCTAGGACCGATTTATGGCGTGGTGGCCAACGCTGGGATTACCCGCGATAACTTCTTCCCCAAATCCACCCTGGCAGACTGGGATGCCGTGATCAATACAAATTTGCGCGGCACCTACAATACGCTGCTGCCGATCATGCCCAAATTATATGAACGACAGGCCGGCGCGATCGTCTGTATCAGTTCTATTTCGGGCGAACACGGTAACCTGGGGCAGACCAACTACGCCGCTTCCAAGGCGGGTGTGATTGGGTTGACCAAGGCTCTGGCGCTGGAAGCCGCCCGCTATGGGGTGCGAGCCAATGCCGTCGCGCCTGGCTTTATCGAAACCGACATGACTGATGCTATTCCTGCCAAAGTGAAAGACAAAATTGTGGCTGAAATTCCGTTTCGACGTTTTGGTCAACCGGCTGAAGTGGCCTGGGCAGTTGCCTTTTTGCTATCACCGATCGCCAGTAGCTTTGTCACAGGCACCGTCCTTCAGGTGAATGGCGGACACTATACCTGAAGCCATTTCTGCTTGACCTCTCACGGCCTCAGCAATCCTCTAAACTAAATATTGGTTTGGCGCGATCGCAGGCTGATCAGTCGTTGGGAGAGACAGTGAGGATGGACGTAGTGCAACAGTTACCCACATTTTCAATGGTGTTGGAAACAGAGAATTTGGCGAATGCGGATCTGGCAGGATTGGTGAATTCGCTGGCTTCTCTTGTTCATCAGGATGTCTCACCAGCGCAGGCGAATGAGGTGTTACTGATTGATAGTGGGGATGCGCCCCCGGAATTGTTAGGGCAATTGTGCGATCGCTATCCCTGGATTAAAGTCCATCTGGCTCCGCCCGCCACGGGCTATTACCAGGCGAAAATGCTGGGTGCGAGTTTGGCGACGGGCGAAATTGTGGTTTATGCCGACTCCGATTGCATCTACGAACCTCACTGGCTGCGATCGCTGTTGACCGCGTTCCAAGATCCACAGATGCAGATTGTGGCAGGCGAAACCACCACTCGCGGTCGCGGCCCTTACGGGACGGCAATGGCGTTGGCCTACATCTTCCCCCAATATTCTGGCACCACTGAAGTGATGCCCACCGCCCAGTACTTCTTAAATAACGTCGCGTTTCGGCGGGAGTTCTTGCTGCAAAACCCCATTCCGGGCGAGTTACCGCTCTACCGGGGCAATTGCGTTATCCACATCGATCAACTCCAGCGCCACGGTCACACCATCTGGCTCAACCCCCAGGCGAGAGCCACCCATGCCCCGCCGGATGGCTACTCCCATTTCTTCTGGCGATTTTTGTTGATTGGGCATGACTACTACTGGCAAAAGGAGTTGATTCCGGCAGTGGGCAAAGGGCCGCAGGTCACCGGGACTGATCGCGATCCGACCGTCTCTGGCTTCGGGGAAAAACTCAGAGTGGGGGGCGATCGCTTGTCGCGGTTATTCCGCAATAACCCCCGCCATGCGCTCTACTTCCCTTTCGCCATCCCGATCGTGCTGGCCGCTGTCACCTTGATTGCAGCAGGCTATTGGCTGACTCGCCTACAACCCGATTACTTGCTCAAGACCTACGATCGCGTGCTTGAAGCCTAGTCGCTGGCTGACAGCGCTCAATCGCTCCGATTCAACTGCTTACAGCCGCTGCGAAAGTGCCGTAACCTGATAAACTTGAGGATCGCAACGGTCGCGCGATCGCTGCTAGGTTGATGCTGTGAATTGCTTGCCAGATGCCACTTACTTCCCTTCTGGGAGTTATTGCTCTGACCTAACCATCCTTGATCTGGAATTTGTCTCATGATTAACGAAGTGTTCATGCCTGCGCTCAGTTCCACCATGACCGAAGGGAAAATCGTGTCGTGGGTGAAGTCGGTTGGAGACAAGGTGGAAAAAGGCGAAACCGTGGTTGTGGTCGAGTCTGATAAGGCAGACATGGACGTGGAATCGTTCTACGAAGGGTATATCGCCGTGATTACGGTGCCCGCGGGCGAAATGGTGCCAGTCGGCACCGCGATCGCGCTGGTCGCCGAAACCGAAGCAGAAATCGCCACCGCCCAACAAAAAGCCGCTGCTGCCCCTCAGCCTGCCGCCACTGCCGCCGCCGCTCAGCCTGCCCCCGTCGCCGCTGCGATCGCCGTCGAAGCGCCCGCCAGCAGCAATGGTGCCCGGAGTGGTCGCATGGTCGCCTCGCCGCGTGCCCGCAAACTCGCTAAAGACCTCAAGATTGATCTCAATACCTTAAACGGCAGCGGTCCCCACGGGCGGATTGTGGCGGAAGATGTGGAACTCGCGGCGGGTCGCACCCCGGCTCCGACCAGTGCTCCAGCCGTCGCTCCGGCTCCAGTCCCTGCGACTGCTCCGGTTGCCGCCCGTCCCGCACCAACTCCCGCCCCAGCACCGATCGCCCCCGGTCAGCAAGTGCCCCTGACCACGTTCCAAAATGCGGTGGTGCGCAATATGTTGGTGAGCCTGGAAGTCCCGACTTTCCATGTGGGCTACACCATCACCACCGACAGTCTGGACAAGCTGTATAAGCAAATCAAGTCCAAAGGGGTGACGATGACGGCACTCCTCGCCAAAGCCGTAGCGATGACCCTGCAGAAACATCCCCTGGTCAATGCCAGCTTTGCCAATCAAAGTATTAACTACCCCAGTGCGATTAATGTAGCGGTAGCCGTGGCGATGGATGATGGCGGGTTGATTACGCCCGTGTTGCAGCAAGCGGATCAACTGGACATCTATAGTTTGTCGCGCACCTGGAAAGATCTGGTCGAGCGTGCCCGCGCCAAACAACTGCAACCGGATGAGTACAGTACCGGGACGATCGCCATCTCGAACTTAGGCATGTTTGGGGTGGATCGCTTTGATGCGATTCTGCCACCAGGGATGGGCGCGATCCTGGCGATCGGGGCTTCGCGACCGACGGTGGTGGCCAATAAGGAGGGCATGATGGGCGTGAAAACCCAGATGCAGGTTAACATTACCTGTGATCATCGGGTGATCTATGGAGCCCATGCTGCCGCCTTCTTGAAGGATCTCGCCAGCTTGATCGAAACCAATGCGCCATCCCTGACGCTATAACCAGCACTGAGAACCTGTCATGGTTGATTTCCCTACCACATTGGACGAAGCGATCACCCAAGCTCAACTGGCAACTCAGGTGGCCCTGGCAGCAGGCTACACGCGGCTGCAAGTAGAAATTGCGATTCCAGAATTGAAGCCGATGGAGCCAGCCTTGGCCTACTTACCCGTGTTTGAACACTATGGGGCACAGTTGAAGGTGTTCTTCACCGATGCGGGCGCGGCAGCATTGGCGCGGCGCGACTGGGCAGGCACCCCCTACAACATCCAAAGTATTGACATTCAAGGCACTCGCCAGACTACCCCAGTGGAGCAACTCGTGGAGCCCGAAGATCAAGCTTTTGTGTTTGTCTCCCCCTCGGCAGTGGAAGTCGGGTTGGTGGAACAACTGGCGAATGCGGCGGGCGATCGCCCCGTGGTGTTATTTAATCCCCGGCTAGAAGATGTCAGTATTGTCGGCATTGGGTTCGCGGCGCGGAAACTGCGAGAACGCTTTTTGAACACGATCGAACCGTGTTATTACCTCAAACCGCTGGAAGGGCTGGCGATTTTGCGGCTGTACCCGTCGCTGTGGCAGGTATGGGCGGAGGTGCCAGAAGGCTACAAGCTGGTGGCGGAAGAAGCCAAAAAGCCGACGCTGGAACGGTTAGACGAAATCATGACGGCGACGATGGGAGTCAAACCGACGGCGGCGCAGGGCTTTTTTGCCGAATTTCAACGGATGCTCCGCGCCATTGGGCGATAAGTTCTCCTCTATGGCGGCAATAAAGTCTCAGTAAAGTTCCGGTTTACTATATAAGGTTTACTCTTTGTGGTGGGATTGGCTGAAAAAAACGGGGCATAATAAATTCAGTGCTTCAGTTTGCAGCCAATCTTCTGTCTGCCGAAGACTTGAGCACGATAACCTTTCGGGCTGTCTACAAAAAGGCGATCGCATGAGTGTAACGGGTCAGCGGCGGATCATCATCGGCGATGTCCATGGGCATTACAAAGCTCTCATCACTTTGTTGACGGCGATCGCGCCAGGGCAAGCCGATCAGGTCTATTTCCTGGGTGATCTGATTGATCGCGGCCCCGATAGCCTCCATGTCGTCGATTTTGTCCAACAAAGCGGGTATGGTTGTCTGCTGGGAAATCATGAACAACTCATGATCGATTCTTTTCCCAACGGCAGACCCTTTAGTCCCGCCCTTCAAGCCTGGCTCTACAGTGGCGGTCGCGCAACGGTTACCAGTTATGGCGAAACGGGCATTCTGCTGGATCATTTGGACTGGATGAAAACCCTCCCCACGCACTTAGATTTGGGCGATCTCTGGTTGGTGCATGCCGGTGTGCATCCCCTATTACCGATCGCCGCTCAGTCTACCCAAGAATTTTGCTGGATTCGAGATGAGTTTCACAGCAGCACTAAGCCTTACTTTGAAGACAAGCTGATCATTACTGGCCACACGATCACCTTCACCCTGCCCAAAGTTGCGCCTGGTGAAATTGCGCAGGGTTGCGGCTGGTTAGGCATTGATACGGGTGCGTATCATCCTAAAAGTGGCTGGTTGACTGGATTGGATATTGACAATCAGTTAGTTCATCAAGTCAACACCCAGACCGCCGCCACCCGCGTTCTGCAATTAGACGAAGTCTCTACCCGCATTGATCCCAAACAAGTGCTGGCGCACCGTCAAGCTCTCCTTAATCGGTAGCCAGACACGTCAGACTGGTCGACATCGTTAGGGGCACAGTTGCGCGCGCGCTTGATAGAGACGCAATACAAATTCTCCACTCATTGTTTCACGCCACCGTTGCATGCTGGTCATCATCGCAGTCGGTAATGCACTCAGAGTTGGCAGCGTCACGCCATACCCTGTTGGTGGCATCACAACACCCGCAGCCAGCGTGGCAAAAGTCAGATCGGCGGCCGAAAATTGATCACCAACTAAATATAGCTTTGGTCAGAACACTTAGGACAAGTCGGATCGGCAAGAGCCAATGCTGGGTAGGTGTTCTGACTCGCCGCTGCCACGTTACACATGGCGACGGCTATAAGTGCGACCATCGGCGAGTAACTGATCGACCTGCTCAAAAGTTTTGCAAATTAAATCAGATGCCGCGATCGCGGTGGCCTCATTAATGCCGTACAGCTCAAGCACGTTGGAACGCATCCACGGGAAAACGATCGGAAATAGCAGCCGCTCAAACCAGGGAACCCCTTCACACCATAGCGGTTGCAGCAGCCTGGGTAGATCCATCAGGTAAAAATAGACCCAGAGCCGAACCGCAGATCCAAGGGTCGAATCAAAGGTCTGAACAAGGGTTTCGACATGCTGCCGAGGTTCAGGGTGAGTGGGATAGAGCTTCAATTCCGGTGGGGCGATCGCATCGATGTATCTTAAGATCTCATCTGAATTTCTCAATGTTGCCGTTGGCGTAATCAAAACTGGCACTGATTGTCCACCTACTTGCTGTGCGACCCAGCGATGGCCGGGCGATAAATGCCGCTCTGCTGCTGGTCTATTGTCTGCATTGGCGCACTGCACTAGGCGACGGGTCGCCAATCGATGAAAGGGAGGCATATGACGCTCTTCTACAAAAGAGAATTTGAGTCTGGTTAATGCCCATCGAGTTTTTTCGCAGTAATGGCTGACTGGAATTGTGATTAACCGAGAGGGAATTGTAGAATCTGGGACTGATGGAGTCATATTTTTTATTTTTATAAATTCGAATCAGAATCGAATAACTCAAGGGTTTATCGTCTGTCTAACACAGACTTTCCAGCGTACATCCTCTCAGTGTCCTCCGCTCCGGCAACACAAAGAGCAAAACTGGGAGGCGATCGCACCAAGCGTTTAGGGCTACTACCTGGAGGCAATGGGGCGATCGCCTGACCGCGATCGCTGGTCGCAGATGGTTCGGATGTTGAGTTAGCAAGGCGGCACTGGGGCTTGATCCAAATCCATCCAGGGCCTCACTAACCCCCAGCAAATCCAAAGATTTTCCCTGCCTCTGTAAAAGTTGGAAAAAGCCCATGCTATGTTTCCTCCATCATTTGCCCGCATTGGGCTGATTGGAGGAAACTGCTGTGAGCTACTTTCAAGAGGCAAAGGCGCACTTCATTGCCAGCCACCAAAACCCGATTAACCAGGTGTTACACCACCTCACCAATCTGCTCGCGATCGCGGCAGTCGTCTGCCTCTTCATCGATTGGCGGATTACCTTGGTGTGTCTGGTGTTAACCCAGGTATTCGCGTTAGGGGGACATGCGTTTTTTGAGAAGAACGAACCGGCTTTTGTGAAATATCCCGGCATTACCATCCTGGCCTCCCTCTCCTGGTCGTTTGACCATTGGTTTGGGCTGCGGCAAGTGTTGGGACAATCTGGTGCGAAGGAATAACTAGAGAGTATTTGTATGTACGACGGTTTATTAGTGATTGATGCAGACGCGCATAAGTTAGAAAATCCCTTGATCATGCGGGATTACCTGGAGCCGGAATATCGCGATCGCATCGGTTTGGTGATCGATAATTTGGGCGATCAGCGGGTGAAGATTATGGACTTCAACCCCAAAACCAAAGCCAACGACCTCGCCCAACTGTTCCCGCAACCCAGCGGCTTAGGCAAAGGCGGCTTTCGCACCCTGCATCCAGACACCACCCTGGGAGCCATGTTCAATCGGGCGCGGATTGAACACATGGATCAAGAAGGGATTGATGTGCATGTGATTTATGGCACCTTGAACCTGATCTTTCCCTCGCTGTTAGACAAAGATCTGGCGATCGCCCTGTGCAAAGCCTACAACTCCTACATGGCCGAAGATTGCCATCCCTACCGCGATCGGCTCAAGGCGATCGGCGTGTTGCCGCTGCAAGATGTCAACGAAGCCATCAAGGAAATGCACCGCTGCGTCAACGAATTGGAACTGATTGGCGTGGCCGTGCCCCCCAACCTGCCAATCCCCCATCCCCGCGCCCCGGAAGCCTTCCCCGAAATTCGCACCTGTAAAGCCATCAGTCATCCCGATTTTCGCCCTGTGCTCCAGGCCGCCGTCGATCTGGATGTCTCCCTCGGCATTCATGGCGCTCCGGGTTCCTTCATGATGGGCGGCATTGCCGATCACATGGAAACCTTCGTGCTGACTCACATCTTCGTGCAGCGCAACCAACAACAACACGCCATGACCCGGATGGTGTTTGATGGTGCCTTTGAACAATTTCCCACCTTGCGCGTCGGCTTCCTGGAAGGCGGCTGTGGCTGGCTCCCCGATCTGTCCCACGCCATGCACGAACACTGGGAAAAACGGGTGCGCGACTTTGATCCCAAAAATCCCTACAAGCCCCCCCTCATGGAACTGACCAAACACATGATGCAAGAACGCGGCGTGCATAACAGTACGACCGTGATCAGCCAAATGAAGGGGATGTTTGATCTGCTCTGGTCCGCCGATCGCAACACCCTCAACGTGGAAGATGCCAGCCTCTACGAACACGCCGATTTACAGCATCGCGATCCGCTGGAATACTTTGAGCGGGGGCAAATTTTTGTCTCCTTCGAGTCCGACGATCCCGCCCCCGGCTATATGCACCTGTCCATGGGCGAAGTCGGTAAGCGCGTCGCTTGCTTCTCCGGCGACTACGGTCACTGGGACGGCGTGTTGCAAAACTGCGTCCGCGATGCCGCCACCAAATCGGACTACGATCGCGACCACCTGGCCCGACTCCTAGGCGGCAATGCCCTGGCGCTGTACGGCGATCGCCTCCGCCGCACCCTCCCCGCCTCCGTCTCCCAATCCCCCGACCTGGCCCTTTCCCGCTAGGGGTCACATATCCCCCGTAGAGACGTGCCAGCGGCACGTCTCTACAAGTTTGCAATTTCCTCTATCTTTCCCTTGTTCTCTCAGTCGCCGTCCCACCGCCACGTCTCTACCCCGTATACCGCTCTCCCTCCCGCTTCCTTCCCCTCCCTCCCATTCCTCCTGCCTCCTGACTCCTGACTCCTGACTCCTGTCTCCTCCCCTCTCCCCCGGCGCACTCCCCTGCGCCTTTTTCTTTCCCAACCAAAATAAATTCTGTCCATTTGGGTGGAGATCAACCATTGGACAATTGCTATTGTTAGATCACTGGGTGAGATGGGTGAGTCAACGCTTCAGAATCAAAATTTACTGCGATCGCTGCAATCTAGCCGTAGCTAGGTTTTTTATGGCGAAGGCAAGTCAGAACATTACCCAGGATCGGCTTTGCGATGTGGTGCTGGTGCTCACGGTTCTGACCACAGCATATTTTCCCCAAATTCACCTGATAGATTGATGTCACCTGTTTGAGTCTGTGCAGTCTGCCAATTTTGAGCAATTTCTGCAAAACTGTACGGATCAATCCACAACGCTTGAGGAATCAGTTCTTAACTGGTGAGTAAATGAGCACAGGCAGTTGTCACAACTGCCTTTTCTACCAGTTCAGTCGGCCTCAACTGTGCACTCTACCTCGTCTTTCTCATGGCTTCCATTGCCCGCAAAAATCTATTTGAGGATATTCCTCGCTTTCTCGTCGCTCAGGCTGGCATCATGTTTGCGGTCAGTTTGGTGACAATCCAGGTGGGGATCTTGGATGGATTTGGGCGATCCACGACGCGCTTAATTGAACAGTCGGATGCTGACCTTTGGGTGGGAGCACAGGAAATGCTACACCTGGAAGTAACCTTACCAATCCCCCTAGATCGGTTGTTGCAAGCGCGTAAAGTCAAAGGTGTACAGCGGGCGGAAGCTTTGATGAACCGGACTGTGGTCTGGCTGGATTCGAGCGATCGCATTGTCCCGGCGCGGGTGTGGGGCTTCAATCCAGAAGGACAGTTGTTTGGCCAGTTCAAGTTTGTGAGTGGGGCGATCGCGGATGTCAAACAGCCTTATACGTTTATTACCGATCGCAGCAACCTCGCCTCTCTGAATTTGAACCAGGTAAATGATGTGGGTCGCATTGTGCCCTTCAAAGCCAAGCTGGTGGGCTTAACGGAATATACACAGTCGATGTCCTCCAGCGCGTCCCTATTCACCTCCCTGGAAAATGCCAATGCTTTTGGCGGTGGCAACAGTAATTCCCTCAACTGTGTGATTCAGGCGGATCAGGTGCAATGTTTGAATCCCAATGGGCTGGCGGCAACGGCTTTAGACCAACCCCAAACGCCGCCCCGACGGCTCAATCCGGCTGATCCCATTACTTATGTTTTGGTCAAAGCGGAGCCGGGAACTGACTTACAGGCTTTGAAACGAGACTTAGAAGCCGCCCTCCCTGGCACCCGCGCCCATACCAAGGCAGAGATGACGGAGATTACGCGCACTTACTGGCGCGAACGAACCGGGATCGGGTTTATTTTGGGATTAGGTGCGACGGTCGGTGTAGTGGTAGGCATGGTCGTCGTCAGCCAAATTCTGTACTCCTCGGTTTCTGATCATATTAAGGAGTTCGGAACTCTGAAGGCGATGGGCGCGTCAGATTGGGTTATATACCGCGTGATTACCGAACAGGCGTTATGGATGGCTATCCTGGGCTACATTCCCAGCATGGCATTGTGTTTAGGACTGGGGGTGTGGACGGTGGCAGCGAAAGGGATCGTGATCCTGATTACGCCCGTGACCGCGATCGCCATCCTGGGTGTGACAGTGGTGATGTGTGTTGGTTCTGCCCTATTTGCCATTCAAAAGGTGACTCATGTTGATCCCGCCATTGTATTTAAAGCCTGACATGTATTTAAAGCCTGACATGCTGCCAGTGGAGGTTTGCAAGAATCCGTTAACGTCCTATACTTCGTTACACTAGTTAACAGAAGATAAATCATTTCCCAAAACTATTATCCTCACACTTGCTCAAATGTCCTCCTGGATTCCACTGATTTTTATCGCTCCTCTGGGTTGATGGCGTAAGTAATTACTCCCCATAACCATTTACTCAACTGTATTATTTACATGCATCCCAAGCTCAAAACGAATGACAGCATCTCAAATCAACATTGCCGATTTTGTCTCTCCCTCAACGTGTGCAACGCCCAGTACTGAGGATCTAGCCCGCTGGCAGCGGGGGGTTCTGGAGCGGACTGCACGCCAGGCTGTAGTGGCGCAGGGCGTGGAAATGACCTTTGGGTCGGGAGCCGTCTCCTCCACGGTGTTACAGGGTGTGAACCTGGAGATCCCCTATGGGGAAATTCAACTGTTGATGGGACCTTCCGGTTCTGGCAAAACGACGTTGCTGTCCATTCTGGCGGGCATCTTAACGCCCACAGCAGGTCAGGTGCATTTGTTGGGGCAAGAAATTACGGGGATGAGCAAGGAAGCGCTGGCAAACTTCCGCTTAAACAACATTGGCTTCATCTTTCAAGGCTTCAATTTGTTCCCAGCGCTGACGGCAGCAGAAAATGTCGAAGTGGCGCTGCGGATGAAAGGGATTCGCGGTAAGGTCGCCAAACAGGAAGCGCAGGATTTACTCCGGCAGGTGGGATTAGGCGATCGCCTGACGTTCTTACCGCGGGATCTCTCCGGTGGCCAAAAACAACGGGTGGCGATCGCCCGAGCCCTGGCGGGCAATCCCCGGCTGATTATGGCCGATGAACCGACGGCCTCGCTGGACTCTCACAGCGGTCATACCGTGATCGAACTGTTGCGGGATCTCGCGAAGGAAAGTAATCGCACCGTATTAATGGTGACGCATGATCCTCGCCTGGTGGATGTCGCAGATCGCGTGACCCATCTGGAAGACGGCATTTTGGTGAGTTAAATGGCCGATGTGGAATTGCTGGCCTCCCTGCGGGGGGGCTTAATTGTGTCCTGCCAAGCGCCAGCCGATTCGCCGATGCACGAACCCGCCGTGATTGCAGCCATGGCGTTGGCCTCTTTGAATCAAGGAGCTGTCGCCGTCCGGATTGAAAGTCCGGCGCACGTTGCCGCTGTCCGGCAGCGCGTTCAGGCTCCCATCATTGGGTTATGGAAGCAAGTCATTCCCGGCTTTGAAGTCTACATTACGCCCCAGTTTCACCATGCTGCGGCGATCGCCCAGGCAGGAGCCGATCTTATTGCCATCGATGCCACCCTACGTCCCCGTCCAGCCGGCGAAACGCTGCGTGATCTGATTGCCAAAATCCACACTGATTTAGGCAAACCCGTCATGGCGGATGTCGATACCCTGGAATCCGCGATCGCGGCGGTCGAGGCAGGGGCAGACATTATCGGGACGACACTCTATGGCTACACGGGCGACACCAAACACTTATCGCCACCGGGTTTTGATCTCCTCGCGCAACTGGTGCAAACCCTGGATACCTTCGTCATTTGTGAGGGCGGCATTGCTTCCCCAGAGATGGCGAAACACGCGATCGCATTGGGTGCTGATGCCGTTGTCGTCGGGACGGCGATTACCGGGGTTGATTTGCAAGTGAAAGCGTATTGTCAGCAGGTGCGATCGGTATAGAGGAGTCAGGAGTCAGCAGCCAGGAGATGTGCCAATGGTGTGGATTAATGGCAACTGGTATCCTGCTTCTCCGCTCTTCTCCGCAGGAGACATGCCAGCGGCGCGTCTCTACGAACTTGCTCCGGTTTCAACTTCTGGATCTCTTTCCGACAGGAGCCGTGCCAGCGACGCGTCTCTACGAATCTGCGCCAGTTTTAACTTCTGACTCCTGACTGCTCTCCCCTCCATCTGCCCGAATCCAATCCAGCACCCGATTCCACGCCCACCAGGGGTCAGGATCGCCAGCCGCGCCTTGGGTGGCGGGACTGTTGAGATAGCCGACATGACCACCGTGGGGGGTGAGGTACAGGTCGATCGCGGGATTCGCGGCACAAATTGCCTGTAATTCAGGAATTAGAGCGGGATCAAACATCGGATCATCGGCGGCGTAGAGAATTAACGTGGGTTTGGTGAGGGCGGGTAACTGGTAGAGGCCACTGGTCGCCGCATAATAATCTTCGACAGAGGCAAATCCAAGTCCCTGGATCACCAGTTCATGGTCAAAGCTCCAGATGTCATGGACGCGCTCCAAAGCAGCGGGATCGATCGCGGCTGGGTGATAGCTGTGAATTTGTTTGGCGAGTTTTTTCAACTCACGGGCGATCGCCTGTTCCAACTGCCGCCCGACGACTTCTTGAGTCAGGTAGCGGAGGGAGCGGGTGGATTCTAAGGAGGGGCAAATCACGGCTCCTCCGGCAATGTCGGCAGCATCGAGGGGCAGATCGGCACCCCAATCGGCGATCGCTTGAGCGGCTTTAATTGCCCAAAACACGAGCTGGCCGCCGAGGGAGTAACTGACAAACCAGTAGGGGGCGGGACAACCGAGGGCTTTCGCTTGGGCGGCAATGCGGACAAAATCTTCTCCCTCGTAGATGCCATCGGAGGTGAGGGCGGGCGAAAGGGCGGCGGTTTTGCCGTGGGCACGCCAATCAAACAGCACGAGGGCATACTGCTGGGCGAAGGCTTTGCTGCCGAGAATATCAAGCTGCCACTGGTCATCCAAGCTGCCCGTGATGCCGTAGGTGGCGATGATGGTACCGCTGGGGCGATCGGGGATCGCCAATTGCCCGAAGATCGGCACCTGGTTAGCCCCCTGAAAGACGTGGGGTTGGTAGTCGGGGACAGGTTGGGCAGCGGTCTTTTGCCACGCTTGGCGACCTTTGGAGGCAATGTAAAGGGTCATCGCCAGACCATTGCGGAGCGCCAGCGGGGGACTGTAAGCAGGAACGTTCATCCGGTAAATCGACCCATGAATCTCTCACATACAGTAACAAATTGGATGGGCGTTTCTTGCATGGGATAGTGTCCGGCGTTGGTCATGACCTGGGATTCGGCGTTGGGCAACCATTGCAGAATGGTGTTTTGGACGAATTCCGTGGGAACCCCCGCATCATGTTCCCCCGTGATGGCTAAGAACGGCACCGGACAGCCCTGCACGTCAGCGGCAAAATCGGTGTCTGTCCACATGTAGAAATAATCGCGATAAGCTGCCGGCGTGGTGGTGCGGAGGGATTCCTCGATCATGAACTTTTCCCAAACGGGGGTATGCCGATCGCCCGTCGTCACCCGACAAATGATGCCCCGATTGGCAGGCACTTCCCACGCCGTCGAAAATAATTGCTGACCTGCCGCATCCAGTTCAATCTTGATGGCAGGCACCGGGGTCACGCCGATCGCCGATTTGAGGCGATCGCCAAAGTGGGCACATAAATATTGCGCCACCTTGCCCATCATCGAGTGCCCCATATAATGAAAGCGCTGCCAGCCGTAATGGTTCGCCAGGTCAATCACATCCTGCGCGACTTCGGCGATCGTATGGGTGCCAGCAATGTCGCGAGATTCACCGTAACCTCGGGGGTCAACAAAACAGTAGGTAAAGGCGGCGCGATCGAGCCAGGGATGAATCGGCTGAAACACGGTGCGATCGCCCAACCAGCCCCCCATCACGATCACGGGTTCAGATCCTTGCCCGACCAGTTCATGTCCTAGCAATATCGACATCTTTCCTTCTCCCCAATGGAAAACGCTTCAAATTTAGCATTCAGCCTGAGTTAAAGTCCCGGCGTTCATCAAATCTTGCCGTCAATGATTAGCTGCATTGGGTTGCCCTCAACATCTAACACCGATCTAAAAAATCGCGGGAACGGCAAGAAGTCGCAGTATCCTGCTGATGTTACGCCAATTCCAGTCGGCTGAATTGCTGGGTGGCGGGTTCGGTTCATCCCATTGCTGATTCCACTCCAGGTTCGCACGCATGAAACTTGAAACCATTGTTCTGGTGCTCATCAATATCCTGATTGTGATTGGGTTGTCGCGGTTGGTGGGGCTGGGTTTCCGGCGCATTAAACAACCCCTGGTGATTGGGGAAATTGTGGCTGGGATTATGTTGGGGCCATCCCTGTTCGGCTGGTTGGCACCGGATCTGGCAGCGGCGTTGTTTCCCCCCACGGTGATTCCCTACCTGGAAATTCTGTCGCAGATTGGCTTGATCTTTTTCATGTTTCTGATTGGGCTGGAACTCGATCCCAAATATCTCAAAAGTCAGCTCAATGTGGCGGTGTTAACCTCTCACGTCAGCATTTTGGTACCGTTCTCCCTGGGCACGCTGCTCTCCCTGTTGCTGTACCCGTTGGTATCCAATAACAGTGTGTCGTTTACGGCGTTTGCAATGTTTTTGGGGGCGGCGATGTCAATTACGGCGTTTCCCGTCCTGGCGCGCATTATTACGGAAAACAATTTGCAAAAAAGCAAGTTGGGGACGTTGGCGCTCACCTGTGCGGCGGTGGATGATGTCACGGCCTGGTGTTTGTTGGCGCTGGCGATCGCGGTGACCCGTACCAATAGCATGACGGCAGCACTGCCCACCATCCTGGAAGCGATCATTTATATCGCAGTTATGGTTACAGTCGTGCGGCTATTTCTGCAACGCCTTGCCAAGTTTTATAACCGCACCGGACGCTTAACCCAATTCACCCTGGCAGGAATTTATATGGGGGTGGTGGCCTCAGCGCTGATTACCGAATTGATCGGGATTCACCTGATCTTTGGAGCGTTCCTGCTGGGGGCGGTGATGCCCAAACACGTCGGGTTAACGCGGGAACTGGCGCAGAAGACGGAGGATTTTGTCCTCACTTTTTTGTTGCCGATTTTCTTTGCCTACAGCGGTTTACGGACGCAGATCGGGTTACTGAATACGCCGCTACTGTGGGCGTTGTGTGGGTTGGTGTTGCTGGTGGCGATCGCCGGGAAGTACATTGGCACCTACGTCGCTGCCCGATTTTGTGGCGTGCCGAAACGGGATGCGGCGGCGTTGGGCTGGTTGATGAACACCCGCGGCTTAACTGAGCTAATTGTGCTCAATATTGGTCTGAGTTTGAACGTGATTTCGCCCCTGCTGTTCACGATGCTGGTAATCATGGCGCTGGTCACGACATTTATGACCTCGCCCCTGCTGGAGTGGCTCTATCCCAAGCAGCAAATTCGGGCAGATGTGGCAGCCTCCACCAGCGATGAGCCACGACCGGATTATCGAATTCTGGTGCCGATCGCGAATCCCAATACCCAAAAAGGCTTGATCCGGCTGGCGGTGGCGATCGCGGCTGGGAGTAAACCCCATTCACCGACTGCGCCCCCATCGGCAGGCGTTTATCCGTTAAGCCTGATTCAACTGGAAGAAGATTATGCCTACGAAAGTACCCCCGCTGAAGCCGATCGCCTGATTGTGGAACGGCGGCAGGAAATTGAGCAGTTGATGGCGCAACTGGAACCCTTTCAAGCCTTGTTTGTGCATCCCATCGTGCGGATTGCGCGGGATGTGGCGCAGGAGACGGCAGTGCTGGCAGAGCGCGATCGCAGCGATTTGATCCTGTTGGGCTGGCACCGTCCCGCCTTTAGCAAAAATCGGCTGGGGGGCAGAGTGGGGCAAATTCTCAGTACGGCGCGGACGGATGTGGCGGTGTTTGTCGATCGCCAGCATGGCAAGCTGGAAAATCTGCTGGTGCCTTACATCCCCAATAGCCACAATGATTTGGGGCTGGAAATTGCCCTGCGGTTGCTAATCAACAGTCCCGCCGCCCATCTCACCATTTTGCGGATTGCCCAGGCCGATCAGTCGACCCACCTCAGTTACGAACTGCGAACGGTGATGGATCAACTCCCGGAACCCATTCGGCAACGGATTTTGATTCCCCAGGTGGAGGCCGAGAATCCGATTGAGGCGGTGGTGACAGCATCGGGACGGGCGGATTTGACGATCGCGGGAGCCAGTCGAGAGTGGGGGCTGGAGCGCCAAACTTTGGGGATCTATGCCGATGAATTGGCGGTGCAGTGTAAATCTTCCCTGCTGATTACCCGCCGTTACAGTCGCGCTACGACGCATCTCGCCTCTGTCCTGCTGCCAGCCGATGCAGACACAACTCCAGTTAGCCCGGAGGTAAACGGATGAAAGAACATTTCAACCTGCGATCGCTGATCTTTTACGCTTCGGCGATCGGCTCTGTGGTCATGTTATTCACCGTGACGACCGCCTATGGCGAGAAAAATTTGCAGGCTCCTCGTGCGATCGATGGCCGCTATCCTCTCGCTCTGAAGTCGCTCTCGGACTGTTTGCAAACCAAACCCGTAACCCTTTTCCTGCAACAATCCGGCGTGTTTCTCACCGGGTCACTCCTGCCCGCAGATGCCGCTGACTCAGTGATCCGGATTGCCCGCGAACGTCCGCCCCTCTCCGGTCAATGGCGCAACGACCAACTGACGCTGACGGGCAACCTCGATCGCGCCTGGAATTGTCCCGCGACAGTCAAAATTGCAGGCACCGTGACCGCCGCCACCTTACAGGGCACCTTGACGCTGAGTGCGATGCCCACACCGATTCCGTTTACGGGCGATCGCGAAGTCATCCAACCCCCTACCAAACCGCATCCGTAGGTGAACGGTGATGTTGTGCGGCGGCAGATAACCTCGAACACTCACCGATAACCTTTGTACCGTCCGCACCGACGCAGTGTTAGGTTGCCGTCAGCCACTAGCCTAAAACCTTACAACTCCTACTCCATAGAGCACAATAGATATATTTTTTGGTCAAAGTAGTACAAAATGTTGTCTTTTAAGATATAATTCAACGCCTAGTGACTCTTTGGTTAACTAACTAAAACCTGCATGAACTCATATCTTACTGCGTTAAATTCCCTAAGATTGCCTAAAGGAAAGAAGAACGAGCTTGTTGCGGTCTCCCTTTTTTCTGGGGGTGGAGGGCTAGATTTAGGTTTATCTCTTGCAGGGTTCAATTTCAAATACTCAAATGATGAAGTTCAATACTACTGTGATACTGTTTCGTATAACTTTCCTCACTGCGTAGCAGAAGCTAAAGATGTGAGAGATCTGAAAGGGGATGAAATTAAAGAAATAATTAAAACTGAAAAGATAAGCCTTATTGCAGGAGGTCCCCCCTGTCAGGCATTTAGCATACTAGGTAAAAGAGGTTCTTTTTCAGATGATCGAGGTCAACTCGTATTTGACTACATTCGTCTTATAAATGAGCTAAAACCGCAAGCTTTTGTTTTTGAAAATGTACCGGGATTGCTGACTCTTAACAACGGTGAGGACTGGGAGAAGCTTTATTACCACTTTCAGGTTGAGACAGGTTACGACATTTATACAGATATCTTGAATGCTGCTGATTATGGAGTACCGCAAATTAGGAAAAGAGTTTTTGTCGTAGGCTTCTGTCAGCCCGTTGAATTTACTTTTCCTTCACCTAGATATCGTGATCCGTCAAGCTTGGATTTGCTTAATCAGCGCCTTCCAGACTGGATAACTGCAAAGTTAGCTTTGGAGCAGGTTGAAAATTTGCATAATCATGATATTCGCATTCATGGTGACAGAGTTCGTAGTCGATACGAAAAAATTTCGCCTGGAAGTAGAGACAAAGTAGATCATACGGATAGGATCGATCCTGAAAAGCCTTCAGGGACAGTACTAGTTGGTTCCAAGGCAGGTGGTGGTAGACCACATATCCATCCCTATGTTCCTCGTCATATTACAGTTCGGGAGGCAGCACGCCTTCAATCATTTCCAGATTGGTATAAGTTCCTAGGAACATCAACAGCACAGTATAGGCAAGTTGGTAATGCTGTCCCTCCACTTCTTGCTTTTGCTGTTGGGAAATCTATTCAAGATACATTAAAGACTTTGAGTAAGGAGGAGATAGCAGTTTGACACTTCCGTACCCAGGATACTCTTGGTCTTTTAATCATCACATGGGAAGGGTGAGTTCAAGAGAGGTGTTTGCTCTTCTAGAGGCAGCTTACCGATTTAGGCAATATCCAAATTACCGAGTTCTAGTTAATCAAGCTTTGGTTAGTGACGGAGTATTCACTGCGAATATCAGAGCGGATTCTGGGCAAGTGGATGCATGGCGTGACTATCAACAAATCCTTCCTGATTTGGGTCTAATTTACTCAACCAGATATATTAGACAACCACAATTAACATCGATTGGTCTCATGTATATCGACGGCACAATTGGTTACTCTGAACTCTTCTCTACTCAAGTTCTTGCTTACCAGTATCCCAACGGACACAAAACAGACTTATCTACAGCAGTGAAAGGAGAGTTATCACAAGCAGGAATAACAATTCCACCAAACCGAACAGAACTAGATGTTAATTCAGGAATTTTGATTAAGCCAGGAGTACTAATTTTACAAATTCTGGTTCAGCTACATCTACAAGGTTATCCCCCAACTCTAGACACTCGTGAGTGCCTTCTAGCTCTTGTACCTACAATTCGCAATAGGAATTGGCAAGAGGCATATACAAGACTATTACAGGTGAGACAGAGCGGTGATACATCTGGGGCTGATCAACGTAGGTTACGAGATATTCAGGAATGGTTTCAATTTTTAGGACAAAGCGACTTTGCTAGTAAACAAGGAAATTCTATTTCCTTGTCACCTACTGTTTTAGCAGACATTGATCAGCTTCAAGCTATTTTAGACTTTCATAGTGATCCGGCAACTTTCTGGATACCACAAACTTCAATTGAACGCGAAAATGCCCTATCGTGGTACGGATTCTTCGGTAGCCCAATTATTGAATCTCAATGGGTCACGCCTGACAATTTACGTAGTCAAGAATATCTTTCAGAAAACTATCCTGATCATGAATTGCTAGATGAAATTGATAGTCCTACGGTGACTGTTGAGGTATCAGAAATCAATCTCAGACCTTTTTTACCCAACATTCCTGAAGTTGCCGAGTCAAATCCTAACGTTAACGTTGAAAATATCGTACAAGGACGAACACGGCTACGTGATAAAACCCGTCAGCATCAAGAACTTGTTGCAAGACTTGCAGCTATACTAACTGAGCTTTCTTATAATGTATCAGATGATCCAAATTCAGTTGATTTACTTGCAGAAAAGAACGGCTTAGAGACTATTTTTGAAGTAAAAACCGCCAATTCAAATCTGAAGTGCATCACCTAGAAGCTTCCCCTAGAGGGACTCATAGGG
>JAIXVO010000350.1 GCA_027482985.1 Cyanobacteriota bacterium | reverse complement strand
TCTACCTAAACTCTAACGATTTGTTAACTTGAAAGAGGTGTTTTGACCGCGATCGCGATGAATCGCACAATTGTCTGGTTTCGGCGAGACTTACGCATTGCAGATCATGCTCCGATCTATCGCGCGGCGTTGCGGGGGGCAGTGATTCCGGTGTTTGTGTTTGATCGGGCGCTGTTGCATCATCCCGAAACGGCTCCGGCGCGGGTGGAGTTTTTGCTGCAATCGCTGGCGGGATTGGATCAGGACTTGCGCGATCGCGGGGGACGGTTGATCCTGCGCTTTGGCGATCCGGTGCAAGTTTTGCCGGATTTGATTCGCGAAACGGCAGCGGATGGCATCTATGCTCACATTGACTTTGAACGCATTTATGGGCGGGTGCGAGATGCGCAGTTAAATCGGGCACTGGCGGATCAGGGGTTAAAAATTCGCTGGTTTGAACCGCCTGGGACCACTGCCGACCTCATCCCATATCCCGCTTACCGCGACCTCTGGTATGACCAGATGGCGGCAGAACTGTATCCAACCCCGACGCGAATTGACGTGCCAGCGGCGATCGCCAGTGACCCCATTCCTACCCTCACCGACTTGGGCCATCAGCCCGACGGCAAGCCGATTCCTCCCGCCACCACTCAAGCGGCACGCCAGTTGTTACAAGAATTTTTGGATGAGAAAAGCGATCGCTATTACTGGCAACTCTCCTATCCCAGTGCCGAAGCCACCACGGGATTGAGTCCGCACATTAAGTTCGGCGTAATTTCGATTCGCGAGTGTTACCAGACGGCTAAAGCAATTGAACCGATCGCCGATTGGCGGGTACAGAGAAGTCAGAAGCAACTGATTTCGCGGATGCGGTGGGGAAGTGGCTTTGCGCAACGATTTCGGTATTTGCCGCAGTTGGAAGTGCGATCGCTCTACAGCGTGTTTGATGAGGACGGCTGGGACTTTGATGAAGAGCTGTACCAGTCATGGCAGGACGGTTACACCGGATTTCCGATTGTGGATGCGGCGGCGCGGTGTCTCAAGGCGACGGGCGGCTGGAAAGAATTGAATTTTCGCTCACGGGCGCTCTACTCCAGCTTTCTCAGCAATTTGCTGGGGATGGATTGGCGCTATGGAGCCCTCCATTTCATGCGGCATTTGATTGACGGCGATTGCCCGATTGACCATTACCAGTGGGCGATGCAGGCAGGCGTGACCCATTGCGTTGATAAAACCTGGACACGCATCTATAACCCGGAGCAAACCGCCGTCGATCGCTGTGATCCCGATGGCTTATTTATCAAACGCTGGGTACCAGAACTGGCGCATCTGCCGCCGCAGTATCTAGGCTCGCCGCCGCCCGTCAAAGGCTATCCCAATCCCATCCTGAAGTACAAAGCGGCTCGCCAGAAACGGGTGAAGCAACTGGAGCAACAACGCCAAAAGTTCTTACATCAGGATCATGTGGTGCCTTATCTGAGCCGCTTACCACAGGATCTCACGCCGTTTGGCAGCGATCGCCATGCCAGCGAGGTCAGTTGGGCAGCACCGACCGATCTGGAGTTATTCCCAGCGGCGATCGACCTGGATGCCTTGGAGCCGGAACAGGCAAAAGCGATTCGGACGTGGTTTGTGGCGCATGTGGAAATCATCCCGCGCAAACCGAAACAGCGTCGGCAACGACCACCCCAAGCAACACCCGATGGTCAACTCAGTTTGCTGTGAGTTTCGCCCCTGACCGCAACCTGCCCCCCAGCAATTTGGTGACTTCACCTGATCTGACGAGTCACCTTTTGGTGGAAAATACTATAATTCTGAATGTATCCATTACGAAAGGTGCGATCGCTCGTGTTTACTGCGACTCTCTCTCAACCTCAAACTGATGCCTTCCCACGCGACCTCTTGGCAGCGATTCGTGACCTGAAACGAGACCTCAATGCGGTCATCCTGGCCCACTACTATCAAGATCCAGATATCCAGGACATTGCCGACTACATTGGGGATTCCCTCGGTTTGTCGCGCCAGGCGGCAGCCACAGATGCCGATGTGATCGTATTTGCAGGCGTTCATTTCATGGCTGAAACCGCCAAAATTTTGAATCCTCACAAACTCGTGTTACTGCCTGACCTGGACGCAGGTTGTTCCCTGGCAGATAGTTGTCCCCCCGCCGAATTCGCGAAATTCAAGGCAGCGCATCCCGGACATTTGGTGATTTCTTACATAAATTGCACTGCCGAAATCAAGGCGATGAGCGACATCATCTGTACCAGTTCCAACGCAGTGCAGCTCGTGAACCAGATTCCCCCCGACCAACCCATCATCTTTGCGCCCGATCGCAACCTCGGCAAGTATTTGATGGAGCAAACCGGACGGGATCTCGTGCTCTGGCAGGGCAGTTGCATGGTGCATGAAACCTTCTCCGAGAAGAAAATTGTGCAGTTGAAGGTGCAGCATCCCCAAGCCGAAGCGATCGCCCATCCGGAGTGCGAACCGTCCGTCCTGCGCCATGCCAGCTACATTGGCTCCACGACAGCGTTATTGCAGTATGTCCAGCAAAGTGCGCGATCGCAGTTCATTGTCGCCACCGAACCCGGCATCATCCACCAGATGCAAAAGGTCGAACCCAACAAAACCTTCATTCCCGCCCCACCGATCAATAACTGTGCCTGCAATG
>JAIXVO010000054.1 GCA_027482985.1 Cyanobacteriota bacterium | reverse complement strand
TGGATGACTCCGATCGCTCTGCTGCTCCTGAGCCACAAGACCTTGACTGGCCTCACGACCGTCACACCCAATTTGGGTATGATTGCCTTATTCCTCAGTGCCGGGATTGTCACGACGTTTCCCCTGCTGTGGTTCACCAATGCCGCCAAACGCCTGCGCCTCTCCACTTTGGGCTTCATCCAATACCTTGCCCCCAGCCTGCAACTCCTCTGTGGCGTCTTTCTCTACCAGGAACCCTTTACCCCCACTCACGTTCTGACTTTCAGTTGCATCTGGCTAGCGTTACTGATTTACTCCGCCACCTCCTTGCTGCGATCGCAATAAATGACACACTGCCCATAAATCTGCGTTATGAGGGCGAATGGACATTCGCCCCTACCCAATCTGCCGCGCATTGCTCAGGGAGTGCGGTTTTGAGCCGTTCTCAGGAAACGACCTGGGGAAATTCCTGCAACCAGCGATCGATGTCGGTCATCACTTGAGTGGGAATTTCCCAAGGGAAGAGATGGGCAGTGCTGGGATAGCAGATCCATTGGGCATGGGGTAAGTACTTCAGCATTTCCTCGCTGGATGCCGCCGTAATATGGCGATCGCACTCTCCTGCTAACACCAAACACGGACACTGAATTTGGGGCAAGTCTGCCAGTCGGTTATAGCCTTGCTGAATCGCGCCATAGAGGGCCTGAGTCGCATGGCGCGAGGTCTGTAAGTAGGCGGGAACTGCGGCCTTAGCCAGATAGCTATAGCTGGTGGGCGTGTGTTGCTGAATCAGATAGCGGAATAACGATTGTTTCCCCACCCAATCAATGTTCGGTTGCCAACCGGGCACCAATTGATTCACCAGCGCGGCAATTCCCGTGAGGGCGTTGTCCTGCCAGCTAATCGGCGGATGGTTGCCCCAGGGACGGGCAGACGTGGCGATCAGGATCAGGCCGCTGACCCGATTGGGCGATCGCAGTGCCATTTCCATCGCCAAAATGCCGCCCAACGACCACCCCAAAATCAAGCAGCGATCGCTCTGCGCCTGATCCAACACTCGCTCCAAATCGTCCAAGTGATCCAGCATCGTAAAGCGGTGTGGCACCTGACTACGACCATACCCCCGCAGATCCGGAGCCAACACCCGAAAACGCTGCGCCAAATGCTGACTAAACACCGCCATACTCTGTCCCGATCCCGGATGTCCATGCAGACATAGAATCGGGTAGCCGTTTCCTTGTTCTAGAACATGCAATGCGATCGCGGGCACAAATCACCTCTTGGGGATGGCAGGGGACAGGGGGTCAGAAAGCCGAGTTGATGATTCAACTGCTTACTAGTCTCGGTTTCTTTTATCCTAACGGGGAGCGATCGAGCCGCCGCAACAAGAGGGAGAAGAGCATAACATTCAGGCTCAAGCTTTTGACTTTGGAATTCAGAATAGTCTGCCGACTGTTCTCCCCTACCAGGTTTTCGTTTCTCTATTGGCGCTTCTGACTTCTGACTCCTGTCTCCTGCCTCCCACTCCCTTCCTCTCCCTCCCCCTCCCTCCCCTTCTATCCCCCACTCCCCAAATCCTCTATACATCGACCGTCCTCAATTCCATTACAATCTGGTTGGGTAGGCAATTGTCCTAAGTTGGGACGGCTCCCCCATAGAGACTCAGAATAAGGACGGATCTGAAGATATGCCAGACGAAACGACTCCGGATGCGGGGCAAGAGGCCACTGAAGCCCCTGCCAAAGCCAAGAAGGAAAAAGCGCCTACCGTTGAAAGCAAACCCTTTGCCAACTTCATCCAGGAAGACTATCTGCCTGCATTGAAGGCAGGGTTGGAAGGTCAGGGCATTGCCGGGGTAGAACTCACCTTTGGAAAACAAGCGATCGCCGTAAAAGGATTCTCTCAGTATCCCGCCTGTTCGCAAGTGGTGGCCCGCTGGAGCAGCGGCTACAAGCAGCCTCGCCAGTTCAATATTTATTTCTTTGACGACGATATTAATGGCAAAAAGGGCTTTTCCTACTCTGAGAGTGATACTCCTGCCAGCACTCTGGAATCCTTCCGCATTGACGAGCGAAAATCTGATCTAGGGCTGCTCGTCTTCTGGACCCTGCAACGACTGAATGCTCAGAAGTGGCTGGTGCGAAATTAGGGTAGCAGTGAGTAGAAGAGAGGAGTCAATTTCAACCCTATTCATCCAGTAACTTCAGTACTCCAAACAATTGCTCCTCACTATCCAGATTGCCCACAATGCGACGGATGGGGAGCGGATAGGCTCGAACCAGGGTAGGCGTGGCCGTAACTTGATCAAGTTCGGCTTGTTCAGGATGCTGCGAGACATCAATGAGCTTGAGGGTATAAGGCTCGTCAAGCACCTGCTCTAAGAGTTGGTGTAATTTTTGCAGCGTTTGTTGCATGCGCATCCCAGAACCCGACACAAACAGCCGAAACACATAACCCTGGGGTGTGGACGTTTCCATCCGGGGCAGTGCCAATGAGACTGTTTGGGGAAGCAGCGGTGCCATCGCCATTTGTTCGTAGCGCACAACCAGATCGTGACAGTCCCACAGTTGCGGAAATTGCGATCGATAGGTTGCCAGCACCATCGGATCACAAATGGTGGATTGGAGAGGCGTTTTATGCCAAACCAAATTGCTGGTTTCAAAAATCGCATTCAGCAACGGTTGATACCGGGATACCAGCGGCGACAGTTCGGCAATTTGCGAAATCTGTTGAGTTTGGGGATCCACACTGCGATCGACCGTTGCGGTATAGCAGGGCACCAGGAAATGGGGTGGTTCTGCCAAGCCCAATAGGTGTTGCAGCGCATTACAGAGATGAATATGCCATCGCACTTGTTTGTGCGGGTCGATACAATAGACCAAATCTCCACCCGGCGTAAATAGAGCAATCCCTTTAAACGCGTGTGGAGATCGGGTCATAGCAAGACTAAAGGATGGAGAGAAAGAATACTAACAGCGTCCTCGCAGCATCTGAGCCATTTCGTTCGGCTTGGGTGACATTTCCAAGGCCGTTTCTTCCGTGATGCGCCCAGCTTCATACAGCTTGTAGAGGGATTGGTTCATTGTACACATTCCATCGAAGGTACAGCGGGGAATGAGGGCTTCCACTTCATCTAAATCGCCGCGCCGAATGTAGTCTTTAATGGCATCGGTATTGATCAAAATGTCGTGGAATGCGGCTCGTTTGCCGTCCGTCGTGCGGCATAACCCTTGGGCGATGACGCAAACCAGGGATTCCGCCAGGGAGATCCGAATGGGTGCTTGTTGGTCGGGTTCGTACAACTGCAAAATCCGCTCAATGGTTTTTACAGCGCTGTTGGTGTGCAGGGTGCCCATCACCAAGTGACCTGTCTGGGCCGCTTTCAAAGCAGTGTTGACGGTTTCCTTGTCCCGCATTTCCCCCACCAGAATCACATCCGGGTCTTCCCGCAGGGAGGCTTTCAAGGCATTTTCAAACTTGAGGGTATTAATCCCCACTTCCCGGTGTTTAATCAGCGCTTTTTTACTGCGATGCACAAACTCAATCGGGTCTTCAATAGTAATGATGTGCTTGGGCATCTCTTTGTTCATGTAGTCCACCATGGCGGCCATTGTGGTGGATTTCCCGGAACCCGTGGGGCCAGTAATCAGGATTAGCCCTTTGTGGTAGTGACACACATCTTTAAAGACGGGTGGCAGGTTCAATTGCTCGATCGTTAGGATCTTCATGGGGATGAGTCGCAACACCATTGCTGGCCCATAGAGGGTATCGAAGATGTTGATCCGCACCCGCGCGAATTCGTATTGGGTGGCACCGTCAAAGTCAAGATGTTCTTCAAAGCGGTGAATTTCTTCATCGGTGAGAATTTCTTGCAGCCAACTGTTGAAGGTTTCGCGATCGGTTTCCGGCCATTCTGTCGGGGAGATTTCGCCCCGATCGCGGAACCGTGGCTTTTCACCTACCCCTAAATGGACATCGGAATACCCTTTGTCAAAGGCTGTGCGCACAATTTCGGCCAGGGTGGGAGCGCCATTGGTGGGGGTTGACCGACGCGGGGT
>JAIXVO010000497.1 GCA_027482985.1 Cyanobacteriota bacterium | reverse complement strand
TCGTCAAACAGCACAACGGAGTAGGGACGGCGACGAATGGCTTCAGTCAACTGACCGCCTTCGTCATAGCCGACATAGCCGGGAGGGGCACCAATCAGGCGAGAGACGGCGTGTTTCTCCATGTATTCGGACATATCGATCCGCACCATCGCCTCTTCGGTGTCAAATAAATAGGAGGCGAGGGCTTTGGCTAACTCGGTTTTACCGACCCCGGTTGGTCCCAGGAAGATAAAGCTGGCGACGGGACGATTGGGGTCGGCGAGTCCGGCGCGCGATCGCTGGATGGCATCGGCCACAGCAGTCACGGCTTCATTCTGACCAATCACTCGTTTGTGCAACTCATCTTCCAGTTGCAAGAGTTTTTGCATCTCGGATTCCACGAGTTTGCTGAGGGGAATGCCCGTCCACTTGGAAATGATTTCGGCAATGTCCGCCTCGGTGACTTCTTCCCGCAACAGGGATTTACCGCTGGTTTGGGCTTCCGCCAGGAGCGTTTCGGCTTCTTGCAACTGGCGATTCAAGTCCGTCAACTTGCCATACTTCAACTCGGCGGCGCGGTTCAGGTCATAATCCCGTTCGGCTTGCTGAACTTCCAGATTCACCGACTCGATTTCTTCCTTGAGAGTCTGAATTTTGGTGATTTTTTCCTTTTCCGCCTGCCATTGTCCGTTGAGGGTCGATTGCTCTTCCTTCAGATCGGCGAGTTCGCGCTCCAGTTTGTCCAGGCGATCGCGCGATGCAAGATCAGTTTCCTTCTGCAACGAGAGTTTTTCCATTTCCAGTTGCAGGATCTTGCGATCGACCTCATCCAACTCTTCCGGCTTCGAGGTAATTTCCATCTTCAACTTCGCCGCCGCTTCGTCCACCAAGTCGATCGCCTTATCAGGTAAAAAGCGATCGCTGATGTAGCGGGTCGAGAGCATGGCAGCGGCGACCAGGGCAGCATCGGCAATTTTCACCCCGTGGTGCACTTCGTACCGTTCCCGCAGGCCGCGCAGGATCGAAATGGTATCTTCGACCGTGGGTTGGTCAATGTAGACCTGTTGAAAGCGACGTTCCAGCGCCGCATCTTTTTCAATGTACTTGCGATACTCATCCAGCGTGGTGGCACCGATACAGCGCAGTTCGCCCCGCGCCAGCATTGGCTTTAAGAGGTTGCCCGCATCCATTGCGCCCTGCGTCGCTCCAGCCCCGACGACCGTATGAATTTCGTCGATAAATAGGATGATGGTGCCCTGGGACTCGGTGACTTCCTTGAGAACCGCTTTCAACCGTTCCTCAAATTCGCCCCGGTACTTCGCTCCGGCAATCAGCGCCCCCATATCCAGGGCAATCAGTTTCCGATCTTTCAGGGATTCCGGCACATCCCCTGTGACAATCCGTTGCGCCAGTCCTTCCGCGATCGCGGTCTTCCCGACACCCGGCTCCCCAATCAACACGGGGTTATTTTTCGTGCGGCGCGAGAGAATCTGGATCGTGCGGCGAATTTCGTCATCCCGCCCAATCACGGGGTCGAGCTTCCCTTCGCGGGCGAACTGCGTCAGATCCCGCCCATATTTCTCTAAGGATTCGTACTTGCCTTCTGGATTTTGATCCGTCACTTTTTGACTGCCTCGAATCTGATCAACTGCGGTTTTGAGCTTGCCTTCATCCAGTCTAAATTCATTCAGGACGGGTTTCCCAAAGCGATCGTCTTTAGCAAACCCCAGCAGCAAATGTTCCACCGAAATGAACTCATCTTCATACTGCTTCCGGTAGTTCTCCGCCCGATCCAGCAGGGAGTCCAAACTCCGTCCCAGATAAACATTGCTGGTGGCACCGGACACCTTCGGCTGACGGCGAATAAAGTCCTCCGTGCGATCGCGCAACTGCTGCAAGTTCACATCCAGCTTCTTGAACACACTGCCTGCCAGTCCATCCTGCTCCAGCAAAGCTTTCATCAAGTGTTCCGACTCAATCTGCTGCTGTTGGGACTGCTTAGCAATGTCCGCCGCCTGGGCGATCGCTTGGTAGGCTTTTTCGGTGAATTGGTTGGGGTTAGTAGGTTGCATAGGGGATTTTGGGTAATGGGTAATGGGTAATGGGTAATGGGTAATGGGTAATGGGTAATGGGTAATGGGAAATCGGTAATGGGGGATTAGAGACTTAAACTCTGAGCAGCCAATTACCCATTACCCATCACCACCCGAACAGGTAATGAGGGTTAGAGACTTAAACTCTGACCAACTAATTACCCATTACCGATTACCCATGACCAATGACCACCCGCCATAAAATTTCAACTAAACCCATTTTACGGAGTGTTCTGGCGGGTTCATGATCGGAGTTCTCGCCTTTGGGGGTAGGTATTGCCGTCCTCCGATGGTTAATCATGATTTCCTTTATGAAATCAGGGATTGATCATAGGATGAAGACTGTGAGGCTCTCAGGCACCCATTTGATTTTTTGTGGGATGGGCATCTTGCCCGCCCAGCATCTGGACGGGCAAGATGCCCATCCCACAGAAGAATTGGGTGATTGACTGCCATTTTAACGATCACGATCGCATCTTCATTTTGCACCTGCTATGACTCTTGATCACCGCCAAATCTGGATTTATGACACCACCCTGAGAGATGGGGCACAGCGTGAAGGATTGTCCCTCTCTACGGAAGACAAAATCCGGATTGCGCGGCATCTCGATCGCCTGGGGATTCCTTTTATCGAAGGCGGCTGGCCGGGGGCGAATCCCAAAGATGTGCAGTTTTTTTGGCAGATGCAGGAAGCGCCCTTGCAACAGGCGGAACTGGTCGCCTTTTGCTCGACTCGTCGCCCTGGCATTCCGGCGGCGGAAGATACGATGTTGCAGCCGATCCTGGCGGCAGGTACCCACTGGGTGACGATCTTTGGCAAATCCTGGGATCTCCATGTGACAGAAGGACTGAAGACGACGCTGGATGAGAATCTGGAAATGATCCGTGACACGATCGCCTATCTCCGGGCTAATGGTCGCCGCGTCATTTACGATGCCGAACACTGGTTTGATGGTTACAAACATCATCGGGAGTATGCGTTAAAGACGTTGGAAGCCGCGATCGCCGCTGGTGCTGAATGGCTGGTCTTCTGCGACACCAACGGCGGCACCCTCCCCACCGAAATTGCGCACATTGTCCAGGCCGCGATCGCCCATTGCACTGGACTCACTCCCGATCGAGACGTGTCACCGACACGTCTCTACTTGCCTCAATTTGGGATTCATACTCATAATGACTCGGATACCGCCGTTGCTAATGCTTTAGCTGCTGTGATGGAAGGGGCGACAATGGTGCAGGGGACAATTAATGGGTATGGCGAACGGTGTGGGAATGCGAATCTGTGTTCAGTCATTCCGAATTTGCAAACGAAGTTAGGGTATCAGTGCATTACTGAGTCACAAATGAGTCAGTTGACGGAAGTGAGTCGGTTTGTGAGTGAAGTCGTGAATTTGGCACCGGATGATCATGCGCCGTTTGTGGGCTTGTCGGCATTTGCTCATAAGGGGGGGATTCATGTTAGTGCGGTGGCGCGAAATCCGTTGACCTACGAACACATTCAGCCGGAACAGGTGGGGAATCGTCGCCGGATTGTGATTTCCGATCAGGCCGGGTTGAGTAATATTTTGGCGAAAGCCCGCAGCTTTGGGATTGAACTGGAAAAACAAGATCCCGCTTGTCGCGAAATTTTGCAGCGGTTGAAAGTTTTGGAAAGTGAAGGCTATCAGTTTGAAGCAGCGGAAGCTAGCTTTGAGTTATTGATGCGAGAGGCGTTGGGACAGCGATCGCGCCCCTTCGAGGTGAAAGGCTTTCAGGTGCATTACGACATGATCACGGGACAGCAAATTCTCTGCGCCAACTCTCTCGCCACCGTCAAACTCACTGTTGATGGGCAAGACATTTTGGAGGCAGCAGAAGGGAATGGTCCCGTGGCAGCGCTCGATGCGGCTTTGCGGAAAGCGTTGATCAACTTCTATCCCGAAATTGCCGCGTTTTACCTGACGGATTACAAAGTGCGGATTCTCGATGGCACAGCAGGCACCTCGGCCAAAACGCGCGTCCTGATCGAATCCAGCAACGGTTCCCAACGCTGGACTACGGTCGGCGTTTCCGGCAACATCCTGGAAGCCTCCTACTATGCCGTCGTGGAAGGGCTGGAATACGGCTTGTGCCTGCAACACCAGACCCCCACCACGCTCCCAATGAGATGAACACCGCGATCGCTCATCCAGTCTAATTCCCCGTGGGGTGGGAGTCTCGCCCGCCCAGACACGGCTAGCTAAGATCGTTCCCAGCGAAACTTGCGATCGCTCTCCTGAATCGGGACATCATTAATGCTGGCAAAGCGGCGCATCATCAACCCACTGTCGGCAAATTCCCAATTCTCGTTGCCATAGGCGCGATACCAGGAGCCGCGATCGTCATGCCACTCATACTCAAATCGCACCGCAATGCGATTCTCCATAAAACACCAGAGTTCTTTCTTCAACCGATAATCGAGTTCTTTCGCCCATTTGCGTTGGAGAAATGCTTTGATGGCCGGACGACCACTGAAAAACTCATCCCGATTTCGCCATTCCGAGTCTTCGGTGTAGGCCAGCGCCACCCGCTCCGGATCGCGTGTATTCCAGGCATCTTCAGCCGCCTGCACCTTGATTTTCGCCGTTTCTAAGGTGAAGGGGGGTAGGGGTGGTTTGGTTTCCATCGGGCACAGTCCCATCATGAGTAAGGCACAATGCAATCTTACCGGAATCGCGGGTGTCAGTATCTTGCTACCCACCGCTGAGGCGAAGGCTTTTCGTTTGACCTTGGCCCCTCACCCCTGATCTCAACACGGAGTGACCTGTGGGCACACAAGTTTGGGAGTCGCGCGAGTCTCTGACTCAAACCCAGATTCTGGGCTTGGGTGGCAGCCCCCCAAACCCCCCGAATTCAGGGGACGGTTGCGTCCCCCGAACCCCCTCCAAAGGGCAACGCTGGGACTTC
>JAIXVO010000621.1 GCA_027482985.1 Cyanobacteriota bacterium | reverse complement strand
GTCATGTGCCAGCGTCGCCAAAAGTCGGCAATGCTGGTCGTGAGGTAGGGGAAGTTAAAGTTTTCTGGCAGGTGGAAGCCCAGCAGCACAGCGACCCCCCGCGCCATGTCCACATAGCCGCTGAAGTCGAGATAGAGTTGCAACCCATAGGCAAAAGTCGCCAGCCATAAATCGCCACTCCCTGCCCGTTGCAAGTTCTGAAAGCTGAGGTCTACCAGAATGCCGATGTTGTCGGCCAGCAACCCTTTTTTGATGGCACCACAGGCGATCAGCCACAGCCCCTCCGCAATGCGATCGATAGTGGGGCGCTTTTGATTTTGAGTTTGGGCAATGAAGGCGTGGTAGCGGGTAATCGGGCCGGAGAGCAGTTTGGCGAAGAATAATTTATAAGCAGAAAATTTGAGGAATTGGGGAGAGGCGGGCGCACCGCGATAGACATCCACCAGGTAGGCAATACATTCAAAGCTGAAAAAGCTGATGCCGATGGGGGGAATCAGGTTGTCTCCCGTCCACTGGGCGATCGCGTCGGCTTGCATCCAGCCGCTCAGTTGCCCAATTGTGGTGAGGGTGAAGGGCACATATTTGAAGCCGAACAACAGCAACACATTCAACCCAATCCCAAACCACAGGAGCCGTAGCCTGCGCCGATTCCAATCGTCCTGGGCAAATTGCCAGTCGTCGATCCGCCAATCGGGAGGAACGGCCAGCGATCGCCCCAGGTGGAAGTTAATCCAGGTGCCCGCCAACAGCAGCGGAATATATTGCACCTGGAAGGAGGCGTAGAAAATCAGACTGGCGATCAGCAACAGCCAAAGCCGCCCCCGCGACTCGTTGACCGACCAGTAGAGGACGATGACCGTGAGCAGGAATAGGGCAAAGGTAATGGAGATAAAGTTCATGGGGTGATGGCGATCTCAACTCACAGAGGGCAAAATTACGACAAGCTTCGCGACAGATTATAGTGAAACTCCGCAGATCGATCGCAAATTCTCTCTAGTTTATGGCAACAATTTGGCAAGCGGGCGATCGGAGCCTCGATCACGAGAACGGGGAGAGATACCTCTCTCCCCGTTCACCGCACCAAACTCTCTCCAGAGTATTGACCTCAAACTTAGAGACTGCCCCACAGCGCCAGAAATACCGCTCAATTCATGAGATAACGGCGGTAAGCAGGCGCACTCAAGCAGCGCTCACTAAACCATTGCCGACTTGCAGGAGAGTCCTTTAACCATTGCTTAACGAGATCCCCCGACTTTGTCTGAATCTGCAGATTATGCCAGGCCGCTTCTGAAGCTGCCGATAGTCGCAGATATAATTCGTGATCTGAACATAGACGCGCAATACAATTGGCCAATTCATCAATATCTGCTTGCGGAAAGATCAGGGCATTCACATTGTGCTGAAGCCTGTTAGCAAACATCGGATGATCAGAAGCCACAATCGGTGTTCGGGAACACAACCCTTCATAAATGGTCATGGGCAACCCTTCAGGATAATCATGGCGACTAGGAACTAGTAACACATCTGCCGCACGCATTAGATGCACAACTTGATGGTGTGGCACCAAGCCTAAAAAGCAGACATTCGGCTCAATGCCTAACCTTTCAGCCTCAGCCCGAAACCGCTTTATATCCCCGTTACCAGCAATCTTCAACTGCACATTCCAGCCCCGATTCTTCAATACAGCGACTGCATTTAAAACATCCCCAATCCCTTTAGATTGCGATATTGAACCGGCAAAAAATAGATTGACTTCAGCTGCAGTCGCAAGATGTTGTTTGGGTGCAAAATCAGATGGCTTGATGACTGCTGGCCAATCCCACGGTATAACTTTACGGAGATCAACGCCTATATCCTTAAGCGACAAACAAGCGTTAATTCCATGATTGCAGACCCAATCTACCCAGGGATCATTAACTAGACGTTGAAACCTGTAATTCCAGATTCGCGCTTTGAAAGATTTATTTTGAAAGGAGTCAGCGATCATCACCAGTATTCTAATGCGATTTTTAATCGCCCATTTCAACAACCTTAGATTGGGCGTAACTAAAATTAAGTGAGTTGGGCGAAAGCCACGTACAAGTTCTAAAACTTGCGTCTCATTCACCGCGGTATCCTCAAAGCCTGCGCCGATAGTTCTGATGCCATTCGGCAGCACTTCATCGAAAGCTTCCTGTGTTTTGAAGATGAGGGTTGCAACTTCCTCGCAATGTTCTAAATACTCAGACAAGACATTGACTGAATATCTTTGAGCATAATAAGTTTCTTCACCATCTCTCGTCAGCCTATAGTAGGCTTCCCGCACATCACCCGCGTACTGAACAATTAGCAAACGTCTGTTTCTAGGAGTAAGGTTCTGATCAACTAACCGTTTATCAGAGGGCAGGATTGGATTACTTTGAGAAAGGAATTGCATGGTTTTGGCATTGATTAGTTACAGGTTTTGCCTCGAAAACTTGTTAGAGTAAGTGCTCTTGCTTAAGTAAATTTCCTGATCTACTGGAAATTATAACGCCACAGAAAATTAAATCCTGAAGGTTTTTGTTTTTGCTTCATTGAGTCTTTAAATAGACTTTATGAGGTAAATATTGTTTTTTCTGTTGGCAATTGCTGAGGGCAAGTTTTGATTTCAGCAATTGTAGACGCGCTATGAGCCTGAACAAAGTGGGAGAATTTTTGCATCAAGACTTGGATGATTGAGTTGTATAAGTAGCTTTGGTCAGAACCCTTAGGACCAGTCGGGTCGGCAAGAGCCAATGCTGGGTAGATGTTCTGACTTACCTCTGCCACGTTACACAGGGCGACGGCAATAACTCAAGCGGTAGTCAGGCACCAGTTGAATCAGCAAATACGATTTAAGCCTTACCTTAAGCTGTGACTGGGTAATATAGCCAGTACTAGCATCGCAATCCAGCGCTCCTTGACAGCATCAATTTCTGAATCATTGAGAGTTGATCAATTCGACATAGGAAACCCACTAATAGATCACAATGGAAGCTCAAATCCGTGAATTTGCGCTTGCCTTCACTTATTACAGTTGGAGAAGCAGTATTTATACTGTGACTGATAATACTCTTCACAGGAAATTCACGTTTCTGCTTGTGATAGCTTTAGAGCGTCAGCATGCGGGCTTCAATGCCTTGCCAAGTTTGGGGTGAAACACGCACCGCTGCTTGCTTACAGCGCACGAGGAGCCAGTTGGCATAGAGATAGCGTTCTAGCTTTCGGTGTTCTTCAGTGGAGAGGCTGATCCAGGTGGGGTCGAGTTTGAGGCTATGAAACCAGGTGTGAAAGATGCGATTGTGGAAATCTTGCAGGATGGGCTGGGGTTGACGCAGGTCGGGGGCATCTTGTTTCAATGCCTTCAAGCGCGTCACCAACACTTCCACCGTGTGAGGTTGAATCGCGCCCAGTTGCGTCAGTTCATCAGTGAAGGTCTGGGTGAAGGTTTTGGCGAGGGCTTGACCCATGGGGCGGGCGGGTAGGGATTGGGTCAGGGC
>JAIXVO010000674.1 GCA_027482985.1 Cyanobacteriota bacterium | reverse complement strand
GTTCCCACCACGGCAATGCTTGTGCCTGAATTTTGGGTAGTTTGGCGCGGATGTCTTGAATGTTCCAGTTGGTGAGGCGGGCGAGGGTTTGGGCTTCTTGTTCAAAGCGGCGGGGGAGCGATCGCGTGTAGCGCTTGCCTTCTGGGCAAACGGTGGCACCCATGAAGGGATGGCGCAGGATGTAACGGCCTTGGAATAAATCGCGATTGTTGGTGGCGTGAAACATGAGGTCTTCGGGGAATTTATCGCGGGTGTAGCGGACGTGTAGGCGAGTGATAAATACACCAGAAGGTGAAACAGGTGCAGACCAAAATGGTACCCGTCTAGTTGGTGGCGCAACAGGGGGCGCTACTACGACTGGAGGGGCAGGTGCAACAGGAGGCGCTACTACAACTGGAGGGGCAGACGTTGGGGGGGGGACAGGCATAATGGGTGAGCCTTCAGACCTGGTAGGAGCATCGATCCAGAAAACGCCAGCATCTTGGAGTTCGGCAGGCGAGAGGGAGGTGGCGGAACAGGGGTCGCAGTTCGCCATGTCCCAGGCATATTCCAGAAAGGCGACGTTGCGACCTTCGCGATCGTAGGCAGTTTGGAACATGGAGGTATAGAAATCTTTAAATTCGGTTTTGACGAAGGTGGGAATTTCGGTGTCAGAGGGTACTTTCACCGTCCGATAGTTGGTCACTTCGGCCTGTCCCATCGGAGAGAGGACGTATACCAGCAAATCTTGAGCCGCCTGAGCATTCATCATGCCTAACCGAATGGGCAACATGAAGCGTGGCGATGCGTAGGTCATTTGAATTGGGCGTAATTTCTGATAACCTGCCTGGTCAAATTCCTTTAAGTTGACCTTGGCGACAAAAAACTTGAGCCGCTGTCGAATGTAGGGCTGGAGCAGTTGGCGGGCACCTTTGGGTAATTTATACCCGTTCGCATTCAGCCAGGTTTCCAGACCACCGGATTCCTTGGCACTAAGAATCAGAATGTCATATTCCCCAACTGTAAATTTTTCTTCGATCGTTACGCCTAAACTTGGTGCTGCCGGAGCGGGGACTGGCCGGGGCGCAGGTGCCGCAGCTAGAGGCATGCGATCCATCATTTCATTCGATCGCTGCTCTACAGGACAGGGATCAGGATCAAAATATTCCACCAAGCGTGGCGCACTGAAGGCATCTAGGCGTTCAATAATCGACGGTTTCGCGACCTGCACCTGCTCTTTTTTGAGCACAACGGGCACGGGCACCACGATCGCAAAATCTTTAACCTCACCCTGATAATCATTCGCCATCGTCAACACGGTTTGATTGCCACTCCGAGCGATCGCCACTTGCGATGCCTGGTTATACAGATTGGCATCGGCTTTCGCCACGTAGAATCCACAAAAAGCCCAGGCTTTAGCCGCCAGCCAGCCACTCGCCAGCAACACGCCCACAGCCAGCAACAGCGTTCGGATAATTTTCATAACAGTATTGGTGAATGAAGGAATTGGATCAACGGTTAGGCATCGGAGGCTGTCAGAATCTCTGATGTCTGGGCAGGCTGCAAGCGGTCTGTCCAGCTAAACCGGGGTGCTTGCCAGAGGGCATCCAGCAGGCAGGTCAGCGGGGAAAGGATAAACAGTGCCCAGAAGACAGCGGTAGAAGCAAAGTAAACATTGCGCAGGATGAAAGCCAGAATTGCGATCGCGATCGCCCATGCCACGCGTGCCCAGCGATGATCGGGAATGGTGCGGGGATCAGTCACCATGAACAGGGCAAAGATCAGGAGCGACCCACTCATCAGGCGATGCGTCCAGACATCCCAAGTCCAGCCCAGCCAGAGCGTGCGACCGGCTTCTAACGCGCCATAACTCAGGAGAAAGGCGATCGTGGTATCCCAGCGCCCCACTTTTTGCAGCACAATCCCGCCTGCCCCCAAAAACACCAGGGCATACCAACTGGATTCGCCCCACTGACCGGGTGAAATCCAGGCATCGTGAGTCAGGACGATCGCCGCCACAATGCCGATATTCGTCGGGTTAAAGAGATGCTTGCCGTTAATGCGCAGGAGAAACTTACTGAGAATGGCGATCGTGCTAGCCAGCAGCATCGTTGCCAGATGATCGGTGCGCAGGAGGAGGCTCAGACCGAGGGCGGTGATGAGGGGGCTAAGGAGGGAGGGGAAGAGACGTATCGGCGATCCGTCTGTACGAGGGGGTAGGGGAGGGGGGGAGAAAAGCCGAGTGGCGATGAGTTGGGTGGTGAGGCAAGTGGCGATCGCGGTGCCCACCATCAGGGGGTGCAGGGTCCAATCGCGGGTGCCGATGCCCAACAGCAAAAATGATGACAAAAACAGAATTTGATACAGGCGAGCATCCCGCAACATGGCTAACCTCGGTTCTGTAAGTAACTTGGTAGACAGTATGGCGTGCGGGGATCAAAGTCTGGGGAGGGGTTACTGTTTTGGTAACGGGGGATGGGTAATGGGTAATAGGTAATGGGTGAGGGGGAATGGGTGAGGGGTCTTCCATCAGGTGCAGTCGTTACGCTAAATCCCTCTCCCAGAGTGGGCGAGGGACTTTTAATCTGGCTCCTGGTTGGCCGTTTGGTGGCAGGAGATGAGGGAAAACTGGCAAACCGTGAAGGGACTGATTAGCTGTCCTCTTCTTCGGTCACTTCTTCCCGCGCTGGGGTGATGAGATGGAACGCATTCGCCGCCGTGGTGGTGGGCTGGGTGCTGGTTTGGGCGATCGCGGTGGTGTTGGCGTTCTGGGCAGTATGGGTTTGTAGCGCCTGGGCAACGGGGTGATACAGCATCGTCAACAAACACGAGCAACTGGCCAGCAGGAGCAGGTCTAACTCTTTGCTGGTGGGCTTTCGTACCTTGGATGCACGTTGATGGGCAGGGGGGATTGCTGACACTCGGCTTTTACCCGACATGGGTTCCTCTCTCTTTAACAAAAATGAAGCAACGATAGACTGAATCTGAACCATCCTAACTCTGTCAGGTCAAAACAGCTCTTTTCTCTCTCTTCACCACAGATCTAGACTGCCCAGAAAAATTTCAGTTCCGACATCAAGCAAATGAGTTGTCAAGTGTTCTGAGAGAATGGGGAGTGGATGATTGCATGGAAGAAGAAAGTATGTCTGAGAACTGGAGAAGTAAGACCATTACTGAAGGCGTGCAGCGATCGCCCAATCGTGCGATGTTGCGGGCGGTGGGCTTTAGCGATGATGACTTCAAGAAGCCGATCGTTGGGGTCGCAAGTGCCTACAGTACGATTACACCCTGCAATATGGGGATCGCGGCGCTGGCGACCCAGGCAGAAGACGGGGTGCGGTTGGGCGGCGGGATGCCCCAAATTTTTGGCACCATTACCGTCAGTGATGGCATTTCGATGGGTACGGAGGGCATGAAATACTCGCTCGTTTCGCGAGATGTGATTGCCGACTCGATTGAAACCGCCTGCAACGCCCAGAGTATGGATGGAGTGCTGGCGATCGGCGGCTGCGACAAAAATATGCCCGGTGCCATGATTGCAATGGCGCGGATGAATATTCCAGCGATCTTTGTCTATGGCGGCACAATTAAGCCGGGACATCTGGAAGGCGAAGATTTAACCGTCGTCAGTTCGTTTGAAGCAGTTGGGCAGTTTAGTGCGGGTCGGATTGATGAAGTCCGGCTCATGTCGGTGGAGCGCAATGCTTGTCCAGGGGCAGGTTCCTGCGGCGGGATGTTTACGGCGAATACGATGTCTTCCGCGTTTGAGGCGATGGGCATGAGCTTGATGTATTCCTCGACGATGGCGGCTGAGGATGCGGAAAAGGGCGAGAACACGATGATGGCGGGCAAGGTGCTGGTGGAAGCGATTCGCAGCAATTTGCGCCCGCGAGATATTATCACCCGCAAATCGATTGAGAATGCCATTTCGGTGATTATGGCGGTGGGTGGCTCGACGAATGCGGTGTTGCACTTTCTGGCGATCGCCCATTCAGCAGGTGTGCCCCTGACGCTGGATGACTTTGAAACAATTCGGGAACGGGTGCCTGTCCTCTGTGACTTGAAGCCGTCGGGACGTTATGTGGCAACGGATTTGCATCGGGCGGGCGGCATTCCCCAGGTGATGAAAATGCTGCTGGATCGTGGCTTACTCCACGGCGACTGCCTGACGATCACGGGCGACACGATCGCCGACCGCCTCAAGGAGATTCCCGCCGACCCCCGTCCTGATCAGGATGTGATTCGCCCGTGGGATCGCCCCATGTATGCCAGCGGTCACTTAGCCATCTTGAAAGGCAACTTGGCGACCGAAGGATCGGTTGCCAAAATTACCGGGGTGAAGAATCCGCAAATCACGGGTTCCGCGCGGGTGTTTGATTCGGAAGAGGAATGTCTGGATGCAATTTTGGCGAACCAGATTAAGCCCGGTGATGTCCTGGTGATTCGCTATGAAGGGCCGAAAGGGGGACCGGGAATGCGAGAAATGCTGGCTCCCACGTCTGCCATCATCGGCGCTGGCCTGGGCGACTCGGTGGGCTTGATTACGGATGGCCGCTTTTCGGGCGGGACTTACGGCATGGTGGTGGGTCATGTGGCTCCGGAGGCCTATGTTGGGGGCGCGATCGCCCTGGTGGAAGAGGGCGATTCGATTACGATTGATGCCCATGCGCGGTTGTTGCAGTTGAATGTGACGGCGGAAGTCATGGAACAACGGCGATCGGCCTGGACACCGCGTCCGCCTCGGTATACGTCGGGGGTGTTGGCAAAGTATGCCAGCCTGGTTTCGACCAGCAGTTTGGGGGCGGTGACGGATCTCAACTTGAAGCCATAAACTCTGGGGTTGCTGGACGTTGGGCTTGGGGGATTGCCTTTGCTATCCAGGCTGCTGATAGCGCGAGTCTCCGGTCAAAACCAGAGTTTTGGGCTTGGGGGGCAGCCCCCCAAGCCCCCCGAATTCAGGGGACGGCTGCGTCCCCCGAACCCCCTCCAGAGGGCAACGCTGGGACTGCGCAGCAAGGCTCTGGTTGTGGCGTTGTGCGGCTAAATCCCGGTGGGAAGCCAGAATTTCTGTCTAGGCATCTGCGATCGCAATTTCATTCGGGATGACTTGTCACAGCGAGCAACCAAGTTCAGCGATGGTGATCAAGGGCTAGCAATTGGGTTGGATTCATAAAAGGCGGCAACGATCGCGATCGCGACTAGCGGTGCAGTGACGGCTCGCAGGATGCGATCGCCAAGGGAAACAAGCTGGTAGCCAGCGGCGATCGCGTGCTCAATTTCGGCATCCGTCCAACCCCCTTCAGGGCCGATCGCGAGGTGGATCGCTGCGGTGGGCGGTGCTGCTGCCAATGCCTTGACTAAATGCGGGGCGGCTTGACGGGGGGTACAGAGATAAGCCGTCGTCGCGGGTAACTGTTGCAAGTGTTGTAAGTAGGTGACAAATGGGAGGGGATCGAGCAGGGTGGGCACGATTTGGCGCTCGGATTGTTCGGCAGCTTCCTGCATGATCCGCACCCAGCGATCGCGTTTGTGAGGACTGGGGTTTAACAAGGTGCGATCGCTGAGAACAGGTTGAATCTGGCTCACACCTAACTCGGTCGCCTGTCGCACAATGTCATCCAGCCCATTGCCTTTGGGCAGCGCCATCACCAGCGTGATCGCGACGGGCAATTCGGTTTGGGTTTGGATCGCTTCCAGAATGGTGACTTGGAGTGTCGGCTCCAGTTGGGTCAACCAAGTGCCGCCCTGACCATCCATCACCAGTACGCGATCGCCCGATTGCAACCGTAACACCCGCGTCAGGTAATGCTGCTGTTCAGAGGTGAGATCAATCTGCGGCGGCTGAATAGCGGCTGGATCAACAACAATCCGTTGCAGCATGGTTGACTCCAATCCTTTCCGCCCTGTCTCGTTGACTACAGCCTTGACCTACCGTGGGGTGGGCATCTTGCCCGCCCAAGTTAAAATCACTCACGACGAATAGTAAAACTCATGCCGCCGTCCCCCTAGCTGCCAATTCCCAAACGTCCCGCCAAACTGGGGGTTAAGGGCAACAGCGTGACGACCATCAGAAATAGGGCAAGTAACCCTAACGCTGCCCGCGCATCATCCGGCTCCGTGATTTCGTTGGCACAAGGACGTTCCAGATCCCGCTGCAAAAACAAAATCAACACAGCCCAGTACAGCGCTAAACCATTCACCAAAGAGGCAAGACCCAACAGAATCAGCGTCCCAATCGTCGTCCGGGTAGCGGTTTTTCTGCCGTAAATCGCTTGCACGATCCGTCCTCCGTCCAGTTGTCCGGCAGGAAGCAAATTCAGAGCGGTAATCACTAAACCCAACCAGCCCAGGACGACGAGGGGATGCACATCCACGATCGGTTCTTGCAGCGATTCGGGCAACACCACCCGCGCCAGGGTGCCAACGAGAATCGACCCCTGGAAGAATTGGGACGGCAATTGAAACAAACTGCCTTTGTGGGAGAGCAATAAGCCAGTCAATAACATCACAAATGACACTAGCCCCCCCGCTGCGGGTCCCGCGAAGGCGATGTCAAACAGGACGTTCCGATTGGGCAGAATCGTCTCGATCCGAGTCAGGGCACCAAAGGAGCCGATTTGCAGGGTGGGAATATACAGCGGCCAACTGAGTTTCACCTGATGACGCTGGGCGATAACCCAATGCCCCACTTCGTGAATGGCAAGTACCGCTAACAATCCCCCGGCAAACGGCACCGTTTCCGGCAGGCGGGGCAGATTTTCGTAGAGATCAAAGCCCAACATGAACCCGGCACTTTCCAGACAGGTGCTGATGGTAACGAAGACGAGCACGATCGCCAAAATTTTCTGAGGAATCGTCATGCCTTGCGGGTCGCGACTCGTCGGCAGGACGATGATCACGGGTTTGCCTTCCTGATTCTCGACCAGAAAGAGGCGGTAGCGATCGCCCACTTGTTTGTGCAGATTCGTCGTCAGTTTGGCAAAGGCTTCTTCGGGGTCAGTCCGCATATTGCCCCGAAAAATCGCCCCTTCCTGGTAGGGAATCGTTTCGGTGGCGAAGAAAGTATCAATGCTAAAAATCCCTTGAATCGCCTTCAAGTCTTCCGGCGGAATGGTTACAACCTCTGTTGCCTCACCCGGAGCCGCAACCGTCTTCGCCACCGCTGGAATCGTGTCTGCCTGACTGGGATTGTCGGTAGTGGTGGATTCAACCTGAGCGATCGCCGAAGCCCGTTTGGAGAGCAAGAACTCTTGGCGCAGCGATCGCACCTGACCACCTAACCCGATGTAAACCGCTGTGGAAACGACCAACAGCAACAGGACGATCGCCAGGTTGACCATAATGCCTGCCGCGGCCAGCCCAAACACCAGCAACCAGGGAGCCATCAACACAACCGATTGCAACCAGGACATCACCCCAAACTTACCGTAGGGTTTAGCGCGAAAGTAGCCCCAAGCCAGGATTGCCACTCCCACTGCCACCGTGATGATGGTTAAGTCGTCTGTTAATGCTGTGAACATCCCACTCCTTCCCTGTCAAATAATCGCCATGTAACTTCAACTGAATTAACGATGATCAATATCAGTTAACTGTGCTTGATAAAAAGTAATCTGAATCTCCACTGTACCGCGATCGTGGTGTCTCCATCGCCGTTTCTGCCCATGAAAAAAGCAGCCCAAGGGACTGCTTCCTCATTGGCAAAAGCTGAAATGACTTACTTCTTGCCTTTTTTCTTACCGTCTTTCTTGCCTGCCTTCGGTTCTTCCGCTGGCGCTTCTACTGGAGCCGCCTCTGCAACAGGTTCTGCAACAGGTTCAGCGACAGGTTCGGGCGCAGCCTCAGCCGGAGCGGTGATACCCATTTGAGCCGCCACTTCTGCGGCAAAATCAGTCTCTTCCTTCTCAATCCCTTCACCCAGCGTGAACCGCACAAAGCGGCGCACTTGAATGTTTTCGCCCAACTTGGCGACGTGCTGCTTCACCAGTTCTTCCACCGTGATCGTGGAATCTTTGATGAACGGCTGATCCAGCAAGCACATTTCTTTCAAGCGCTTGTCAATCCGACCTTGGACAATTTTTTCTTTGATGTTGTCCGGCTTCCCAGCCAAGTCATCTTTACCCATTTCGATCGCTTTCTCTTTATCCGCAATCTCAGCCGGGATATCGCTGACCCGCACATACTCTACGTTGGGAGACGCTGCCACTTGTTTGGCCACATCTTTCACCAGCGTCTTAAAGTCTTCATTTCGCGCCACAAAGTCAGTTTGACAGTTGACTTCCACCAGCACGCCAATCCGCCCACCAATGTGAATGTAACTATCCACCAGCCCTTCAGCCGCGACCTTGCCAGCCTTCTTCTCCGCCGAGGAAATACCCTTCTTCCGGAGCCACTCAGCGGCTTTCTCCAGGTCAGCGTCATTCTCCTGGAGCGCCTTCTTACAATCCATCATGCCTGCGCCAGTTTTTTCGCGCAGTTCCTTCACAGCCTTTGCTGAAATGTCCGCCATGTTCCCTTTGCTCCTAACGGGTCAACCGTAACTAATTCACGAGTCAGACAATTCAGGAGTCAGCAGCCAAGCAGAGAAAGATGATCAAGATTGACTCCTGACTCCGTTCGGCTGAGCGCTTACGTCGAAGCCTGACTCCTAAAACTCTCTACGCCTCCGGTGCTTCGTCCTCTTCCACAAAGGAATCGCTCTCTTCGTAGTCGTATTCCTCTCCGTCGTAATCTTCATACTCGTCCTCAGCTTCGAGCTGACCGTGGCGACCTTCGTAAATTGCGTCCGCCAACCGACCTACGATGAGCTTAATCGAACGAATGGCATCATCGTTAGCCGGAATCGGAATATCCACCACGTCCGGATCGCAATTGGTATCCAGCAACGACACGATGGGAATATTCAATTTCTGACATTCCTGCACCGCGTTGTATTCCCGGCGTTGATCCACGATCACCACAATGTCGGGCACTTTCCGCATGGCTTTGATGCCACCCAGATATTTTTGCAGTTTTTCCAACTCGCGCCGCAGCATCGAAGCTTCTTTCTTGGGCAACAGATCCAGCGCCCCGGTTTCTTCCCGCCGCTCCAACTCTTTCAGGCGTTCCACCCGCGTTTTGATGGTCGCCCAGTTGGTCAACATGCCGCCCAACCACCGCTGGTTAACGTAGTAAGCCCCACAGCGGCTGGCTTCTTGTGCCACAATCCCGGCTGCTTGCCGCTTCGTCCCAATAAACAAAAACTTCTTGCCTTGCTCAGACGCAGTCCGCACGTAATTGTAAGCGGCATCCATGAGCTGGGCAGTTTGCACCAGGTCAATGATGTGAACGCCATTCCGAGCGGTATAGATATAAGGATCCATTTTGGGATTCCAGCGCCGAGTCTGGTGCCCAAAGTGAACGCCTGACTCTAGCAATTGAGCCAACGAAACTACTGGCATAATTCGATTCTCCTTTCGGGTTAATCCTCCATCCAGGAGCAGCCCGAAAGCCACCCGAAGTCCTGAATGTGCGGAATTTTTGCAACTTTCTCACTATAACATCCTTATGGATATGAAGACTTCATAACTTATTCGTGAGCCAGCAATTCTCTGTTTGGGCAAGCAGCGGTTCCAGCCTTAAGGTGCTGCGACATGACTGTATCCAGTTAGAACACAGTGTCACTGCATGCAATCCCTCATCCATCCATGGATGCAGCAACACTAGGTCTAGAGATGCCAGTATGGGGGCGATCGGGATTATAGGTTTGCGTCCTCCTCCCACAATATCGATCGCACTTCCCAATTGTCGTTTCAGTCCCGGCGATCGGGATTATAGGTTTGCGTCCATGCCTTTAGGGT
>JAIXVO010000190.1 GCA_027482985.1 Cyanobacteriota bacterium | reverse complement strand
GTTGTTGCGAATTTGGTTATTGGTAATGTTCAGGTTGAGTTGTCCCGTCACATTCGTCACCTGCAACCCTTCGCCACCGGGCAGCAAGGGCTGGAGGGGCAGAAACCCATTCGCCTGTTCAATCGTGTTGCCAGAAATGTTGACGGTATCGATCGCGTTCAGCAAGGCCAAACCTTGCCCTGTGCCAATCGTGATCGCCCCCAGAATGGGCACGGTCAGCGGAATGCCTCGTGCAGAGATGCCACTAATCTGGTTGTTCGCAACATTCGTCGTCCCAGAGATACCCGCCAAAATCATGCCCTGATCGGCGGTGTTGCGAACGATGTTATTGGCGATCGTCGTGGTGCCGTTGATGGTACCCGCGATCGCAATCCCCTGACCATTGACGGCGGCGATCGTATTCCGGCTCACATCCACATTGCCGCTCACTCCGGAGACGACGATGCCCTGTCCGGTGGACACTTGAAAGTTGCCAAAGCCGGGAATCGATACTGGGAAGTTGGCTCCCACCGTATTCGCGACACTGCTATCGGTAATGGCGACCGTGCCCCGCGCATTCAGCACAACGATGCCCTGCGTCCCGGTGCCGGTGATGGTATTGCGGGCGAGATTGACATCGCCAGTTGTGGTGGCAATCACAATGCCCTGACCACTGGGCAGCGGGATGATGCTACCGGGGTTGGGAATCGTGATCGTGCCGATGGTGATGTCGCCGGAAATGGGGTTGGCAATGAGGCCAGTTCCGGCACGAGTATTCGTCACACTGCTATCGGTGACCGTGGCAGTGCCGACATTTTGCAGATAAATGCCCTGATCCTGAGCGCCAATCACCTGATTGCGGAACAGATTCGCGATCGCCACGCCATTCCCTAAAATCCCGGCGCTGGCGGTATTGCGGATGATGCTGTCGCGAATTTCGATGCGGTTGACGTTATTAAAGGTAATCCCGGCTCCGGACGCGCTGGTGATGTCAAACCCAGAGAGGACGGTATCACTGCGCATCGTGACGGTGCCTGTAACCGTGGGTCGGACTGCTCCTAACCCCGACAGCGGCAAGGTCACATCCGGGATGCGTTGGCCTTGCAGGAGCGCAGGCAGGGTTTGCACCGGGAAGCTAGAGAGCACCTGGACGCGATCGGGAATCGTGAACTCTGAAATGCCTGGATTTGTCCCCGCCTGGACATAAACGATCGCATTCCCATCCGATCGCGTCGCATTTAAGGCTGACTGCACTGCCCCAAACGGGTTCTCAAAGGTGCCATTGCCCCCACTCGTCCCCAATGCCACATGTTGAAAGACATAGGGCTGACGCGTAGCTGGATTTTGCACAATGAGGTCAATCACGTTCGCCGTCGTCTGTACCGTTTCGCGTTGGCGATCGACCACAATCGCGTTCAAGCGTCCCGGCATTTCCCCCATTCGCGCCAGCACCGACCGCGGCTCCACACCTTTGGGGCGGGTATTGGGAAAACTGAGGGCGATCGTGGCCACGACATTTGTGCCAAAAATGCCATCATGCTGAACTGCCAGCCCTGCCGTCACATTCTCAATCGGGCGAAACTCTAGCCGACCGCGTACTCCAACGGCAGTGTCTCCCGCCGCCAGGTAATAGAGTCCGGCATAGCCCCGCAGATCGCCGGAATTGCCCAAGCGCAACAGGGTGCCACCCGCTTCGGCATCAAATCCCGCCATCGCTGCATCCACATCGCGAGTGGTGGTTTGTTGGGCGATGCCGGAACTCAGCAAAAAGTTGTTTTGAAACCGCAGGCCAGTGGGCTGAAATCCGGTAATCACGCTGGTTTCGCTGACAGTGCGGCGGGTGCTCCCCACGGGCATATAGGCATTCAGCCGCGCATCCCAACCTCGCCCCAGCGTTTCCAGACCCACACCAATTTGGGAAAACACATTGTCGCCCGTGTCCCGGTTGTCATAGGCAATGTAACCGCCATAGATGCGATCGCTGCCGGGATGGTACGTGCGATAGCCCACCAGCAGATTGCCACCCAGATTGGCATCGTTATCAATCAGCAGTTGGGGCACCAGATAGAACAGATTTTTGCCAGGGGTCTGGTCGATCGGAATGAACCCTTGAAAGCTGCCAAAGCCGTCATAACCGCCGCCAGAGGTGCTGTAACCAACCCCAGCCCGCGCCGGAATCAGGAGGTCAGCGGCGCGGGTGCTGATCGGTGGGGGAGCCTCTTCTGGTGGGGGTGGCGTTTGCGCCGAGACAGGAGCAACCAGGGCGATCGCCAAAATTCCCAGCAGGCAAGACAAATTCAGTTGCACACTCACGTTTCCTTCTCCGTACACACCACTGACCGAGTGTCCCTGGAATTACGAAAAGGTGTCAATCAAATAACGAGAACTTTTTAGAATTTCATACATTTAGCGGTTGCAGATTAAGAAATAGTGGATATTACTGAGGGTTGACAACCATCACCAGGAACGATGACTCAGTGGCAATTTGTCCCCGCGATCGTGATGCCCGGACATGGGGTAGCATCGGGGCAAGGGGGAGATCCTCGCTATCCTCAAGGCACGATCGCCCTGCAAAAGCCGATCTTTGCCGCTGGGGGCATCGATCTGGATGACTACTTTTCAGGCACCTTGAATCTTTCCATTCAACCCTGGCGGTATGCCTTGAAAGCGCCCAAACGCACGTTTAGAACTGTGCAATGGACAACTGCCGAATTCACGGAAGATTTTTCTTTTTGCGACTGTCAACTCAGGTTGTCAGATGGTCAGACTTTTACCGGATTTATTTACTACCCGCATCCCGAAACGAAACCTGAACACCTGCAAGCCGCCGATATTCTCGAAATCATTACGACTTACATTGACGGGATTTATTACGGGGATGCGGTGATATTGGCGATCGATCCAGACCAGATTGAAATTTTGCCTGCTCTGCTGGATTAAGCCGCGATCGCGTCCAGAGAATTCAGTGTTTGCAAGGCGCGATCGTAGGTGGTACGGAGGATCGCAAGTTGGTGCTCCTGGGCTTGAATGTGCTGTTGCAAGGCGATGGCGATGGCCGAAATCACCTCAGTTGCAGGGTCGGGAGGCGTTGGCACCACGAGGTTGAGTTCGGTATAAAGCTGATCCAGGGATTGTTCCAGTTGGGCGATCGCGGGTTGCAAAGCGGCGATCGTTTGGTGCAGGGCGGCGACGGTCTTGGAATTTAAGTAGGGGAGTCCGCGTTGGAGTGCGGTGGGTTGATGAGTTGAGGCGATTTCAGACATTGCTTGATTCAAGGGGGCGTGCATCAACTTGAGAGACATGGGGCTTTCCTGAAGGATTAACTGGCTTGACTGCATCATCATCCCAGTAATTCTCTCGCCGCTTGGTGATGTGGAGACGGTGAGAACTGTGAACTCCATCCCACTTTAAGTTGTTGAAAACCACACCATCGGCGGGCAGCCATCACGGTCTGAAGTGATGAGCGTCACTCCCATCGCGGCGCAAATTGGGGGCGTTGAGCGGGGCGATCGCCCATCCTTGATTTAAACCTTGAACGGACTCGATTTAACCTAACAGCAACGTCCGAAATGATCGGCCTCTGGAAAACGGATCAAATTCTGTGGAAAACTCATGAATTTCTGTGGAAAACTAAAGTTTGAAACAAAAATTTAGAGTTTTCTAAAAATAAAGATGTTCACTTTCTAACTTCTCTGCTAAGGTTAGAGGCAATTTTGATGGAATGTCTCTCCAGCCTACTTATATGTGAGTGAGTATGAGTGCCGAAATGTCTTCTAATCCGGGTCAATTAAATCCCATAGAAACTGAACTGATCGAGCAAGATTTTGATGTCGATATCGACATTGATGAAGAACTGCTGGATGAGTTAGATAAAGATATCGACGAAGCGGAATTTACCCCCCGAAAGCCTCCCGTTAAGTTTACGAAGGCGGAACGGTTGGGGTTAACGGATGACTCTGTGGGGTTATTTTTGCGGGAGATGGCGCGGTATCCCTTGCTGACTCAAGCGCAAGAAGTGGAACTGGCGAGAGAAATCGCAAAAGGCGGTCCCCAAGCCGAATTAGCAAAACGGAAATTGGTGCGATCAAACTTACGACTGGTGGTTTCGATCGCCAAAAAATACCTCAACCGGGGTGTCCCTTTCCTTGATTTGATCCAGGAAGGCGCGATGGGATTAATGCGTGCCGCCGAAAAATTTGATTACGAACGCGGCTATAAGTTTTCGACTTACGCTTACTGGTGGATCCGGCAGGGGATCACTCGCGCGATCGCCTCCCAATCTCGTACCGTTCGATTGCCCGTCCACATGGTCGAAAAATTGAATCAGGTGCGGAAAGCCCGCCAAATGTTATCCCAAAAGTTAGGGCGAAAACCGACGAAACAAGAGATTGCCGCTGAACTGGATCTGGATGAAGATAAGCTGGAACACGTCCTGGATGTGAGCCAGGGAACCCTCTCGTTGCATGCCTGGGTCGGGCGGGAAGAAGACACGGAACTGATGCAATTGATCGAAGATTCGGACACCGTCGCGCCGAACGAATGCCTGGATCACAAATTGCTGTGCGATCGCTTGAATTCAGTTTTGGAACACCTCAGCGATCGGGAACGAGACATTATCAAGTTACGGTTTGGACTAACAGATGGACAACACTACACCCTTTCCGAAATTGGTGAACTGTATCATCTCTCGCGGGAACGCGTCCGCCAAATTCAGGCCAAAGCCATGCGGAAACTACGTCATCCCCGGCGACAAGCCCTCCTCAAAGATTGGATGCGTTAAGCCGTCCGCCTTACACCTGTTTCTCCAGAAGCCAGGGCAGACTCAACCGATTTTCCCGTAGGAACAATTGGGTTGCATCTGCCCTTCACTGATCTCTAGGACTCAGCGAAAATGTAGGGAAGGCAATTGTAGCTACGGTGGGATATTTTCTACCCTCGGTTGAGCCATCCTCTGACTATGCAAGCTAACGACATTTTGCGCGATCGCTACCAATTGCAACGTCCCCTCGGTCGGGCACCGGGACGGCAAGCTTGCTGGTTAGCGCACGATTTAAGTACCACCCCGCCGCAACCTGTCGTCGTCAAACTGCTGGCCTTTAACGAAATGCAATGGGATGACCTGAAACTGTTTGAACGAGAAGCGCAGGTGTTGCAGCAACTCCAGCATCCCCAAATTCCCCGCTATCGAGATGCGTTTACGATCGGAGAACCACCCAATTGGTTTGGGTTGGTGCAAGATTACATTCCCGGTAAATCGCTGAAACAATGGCTCGATGCAGGCAAACGGTTAAGCGAAAAGCAAATTCGCCAAATTGCGATTAATTTATTGCATCTGTTGCGATATTTGCACGAATTAAATCCCCCCATTTTGCATCGCGATATTAAACCCAGCAATTTAATTTGGGGTGAAGATAATTTTATCTATCTGGTTGATTTTGATGCCGCTCAAAATCGGGCTGCCCGTGATGGGGCAACGTTTACGGTCGTGGGCACCTATGGCTATGCGCCGCTGGAACAGTTTGGCGGACGAGCCGTGCCAGCGTCCGATCTCTACGGCTTGGGAGCCACGCTGATTCACTTACTCACGGGCATCTCTCCGGCGGATCTGCCGCAACACAATTTACGGCTGCAGTTTCGCGATCGCGTCCAGCTCTCACCCACCTTTGCCAGTTGGCTGGAACGTCTCGTGGAACCAGATGTCGCGCAACGCTGGCCGTCCGCCCAAACCGCCTTAGCCGCCTTACAATCCCCCCCACCCACCACATTCCCACCCGCCACCTTACCCGCAGCTGCTCCGCGATCGCTGGCCCCTCCGGTGAATACGCGAGTCGAGGTGACGCGATCGCCCCAGGAGTTACTTTTGCAAATCCCTGGTGGCCCGGATTGGCCATCGCCCCTAGTCCTCACTGTCATCATTGCTAGCTTGATCGTTGGGCGTTATGTGGTTGTCAGCCTTCTGCAACTGCTGGGCACACCCACCCTGCTCCTGCCGCTCCTGGTGCCGCTCCTGGTGGTTGGCGTGGCGCTGTACTGGGACTCTCGCCCTACTGTCGTGCACTTCCAGGGCGATCGCTTCACCATTTATAAACAGGTCGGCCAGACCACAATCAATCTCGGTCAGGGAGCCATTCCGCATATTGCCAATGTGTTTCACACCCTCAAAACCATAGGCCATGGCAAAAATCGCTATGAACGTCGGGTGGTGGTGATTCAAACGGGCTTTAGTGAGGAGGTATTTGGGATCAACCTGAGTTGGGAAGAGTGTGCCTGGTTAGTGGATGTGATTCAGGCTTGGCTGGCGCAGCGATCGCGGTGGCATCAGTAAAATTGCAGGATTCTGAGAAAGCTTTGTAAAGATTTGATGAATTTCTCAGAATTTGCCGTGGTTTCACGGGTTTCTTCATTGCAATTTAATCTGCGATCACTACCATTTTAAGAAAGTTTTACGTTTTGTAACGCTTTTGTTAGCCCTCTATCAGCAAATTTGGAGTACCTGTATGAAGATCTACCCCACTCCAGCCGTGTTTGGAGTTGCCAC
>JAIXVO010000029.1 GCA_027482985.1 Cyanobacteriota bacterium | reverse complement strand
GTGCCGTTACCGGGGTGGCTGGAGTCGAGTTTGCAAGCGATCGCCTGGACTGTGATTTCCCTGGCGTTGATCCTGGTGGGCTGGCGGCTGAGTCGGTTGTCTTCGTTGAAAGGGGTCTATCCGGCGCTGGTTAGCCTCAGTATCAAAATGGTGATGGTGCCTGGCCTCATTGGACTGGGATTGCATGGAGTGGGGATCACGGGTTTACTGCATCGCGCTATTTTGTTGCAAACAGCGATGCCGCCTGCTTTTGCCACGCTCGTAATTGCCGAAGCCTATGACTTGGATCAAGAATTAGCCGTTACCGCGATCGCGATCGGCGCAGTGCTGTTACTCCTGACCTTACCGTTATGGCTCTGGCTGTTTCCAGTGTGAGCGAATCTAGCCGACCCAACTCACATCATCATCACCCGAAGACACAGACGGCAAGGGTTTCGCGATCGGTAAATCTCGCCGCACGGCCTCGACCGCGGTTACGCTATTACGGGAGACGGTGGTTGGCGCTTCAATTGCTTTACTGGGCAGCGTATCTTTCTCGCTGGCACCGGGCGATCGCCGCGGTGCTGCCTGCTGCTCTGGTAAAATCACTTTTTGCATAAAATATTCGATGGTTTGCTGCTTGACCCAACCCCGTGCTGCTAACACTTCCCCAAACCGCATGCCCGTACTTTTTTGATCATTCAACGCCACGTCAATTTGGGCTGGAGTTAATAATCCCGCTTCAACCAAATATCCGCCCAACCGTTTGGTGCGGGGAGGAGCAATATTGTCCTGCGCGGCAGGATTGGGATTGGAGTCTGGCATAAAAACCTCTTTTTTCTGGGTGAAGCACCAAACGAACCAGGCGTTTTGCAAGAACCTGGAAAGTTAGCCGATCGCTTCCCTAAATACACAAGCAATTCATGGAGTTTCGTCCCGTAGACATACGGAAAGTCTAACTACAATCAATATAAATACTCACTGAAATGACAGGCTACCCGTCCATAACCTGATTGTTTTAGTATATCAACCGAAAAAATTCTTTCATCATGCTTTTACCAAATCCGCATTTTTACGGATTCAGGGCTAGCTCAATCAGCGCGATCGCTGACAGTGAAAGACTATTCGCGTTGCCCAAAGCAGTCATCATCACAAGCAAATTCGGCAGCCTGGCTGAATTACAAAGAGCAACTTTCTGCATCATGTCCACCGTTTTTTAAAGTAAATGAATGCTGCGGAAAATTTTTCTGAGGCCAGTCTTCTGATGAAAATCAGAGAATTTCGAATCCTCAAGAGACGTGAATGCAACATCAAATTGGTGCGCTAAAACTCACAATTGGAACCAAAATCACTCTAATGCATGACCCCAGCAAACTGATCTTGTGCATCTCCTCACAGGTTTGCGTGCTCACACCAGCAGGGTAGAGCCATCGCCTTGAAGAACTCGGCAGCGACAAGCCAGAACACCTACCCAGCGTTCACTCTGGACGATCTGACTTGACCTCGGTGTGCTAAGGCGATAGTTATAGCCGTCGCCATGTGTAACGTGGCAGAGGCGAGTCAGAACGCCTACCCAGCATTGGCTATTGACGATCCGACTTGTCCTAAGTGTTCTGACCAAAGCTATAGCAAGTGCGCCACCCCCTTCCAGCGGTGTCAGCAGGCCGCAAACTGGCAATAAAAAAGGGATCTGGAAAGATCCCTGGAATTCGACTTTCAGACTGAAGCTCAACTATGGACGCACCCTGATGCGAACTCTAATTAGAACCCGCTCTAGGGGATTGTTGGCGAAACTCAACAATCTTTTGACCCAGGACTTCGATCGCTTTGGCAAATTGCGGATCAGCAGGCGTGCCAACTTTATCCCGATTCTCGTTGAGTTCCTTGCGTTGGGCTTCAGTCAGTTGCACAGCGAAATCAGGTTCAATCCCATGCTTGTTGATATCCCGCCCGTTGGGGGTGAAGTACTTCGCGATCGTGACCGCCAACCCTGCTTTATCTCCCACGCTCCGAACGGATTGCACCAAGCCTTTACCGAAGGTTTTCGTCCCCACTAAGACGGCACGCCGATTATCTTGCAAGGCTCCCGACAAAATTTCGCTGGCACTGGCAGACCCACCATCCACCAACACAACCAGTGGCTTATTGGTGAGCGATCGCCCATTGGCCCGCTCCCGATCTTGTTCACCCTGACGGTTCACGGTGGAGACGATCGCGCCCTTGCTCATCCACATCCGGGCAATATCTACACTGGTATATAGCAATCCACCGGGGTTCCCGCGCAAGTCGAGGATGTAGCCAGCCACCTGCTGTTTCTCCATCTTGTCGATCGCTTTACGCATGTCTTCTGGCGCATTAGCACTAAACTGCACCAATCGGATATAGCCCACTTTTCCTTGCGGCGAAGCCTGCTCACTGACTCGCACGGGATGAATTTCAATTTTGGCCCGCTTGATGTTGTAATCAATCTGCTTGTCACCCCGTTGAATCGTCAATTGCACCTGGGTATTGACTGGCCCCCGAATCAAGGTGACGGCTTTGTTCACGTCCATGCCTTCGGTGGTCTTGCCATCAATTTTGAGGATGATGTCTTTGGCTTGAATCCCGGCAGCGAAGGCAGGAGAATCTTCGATCGGGGCAATCACCGTCAGTTTTTTCGTTTTTTCGTCAGCCG
>JAIXVO010000247.1 GCA_027482985.1 Cyanobacteriota bacterium | reverse complement strand
GCACGAATCACCGGGTCAATGGGGCTGAATAGCTCGCCTAAGCTCGTATCCAGATTTTCGACTCGAAAGCTGCCGCCGCTCCAATAGTGAGCATCACCCCCCACCGGATTCCCAGATCGCAGCACCATATCCCCATAGCTATACAACCCACTCTCCGGGTGGCTCAGCGCCACAATATCCACCTCCTCATTCCCCTGCACCAGCAGGTCACCCCCCGCAAACCCCACAAACGGCACCGCCACCGCATCCCGAATCTGCACCGTATCCCCCAGCAGCGTCAAATCACCCCCCGCTGCCACCTGCCCCTGCAAATCCAGGTTATTCCCCGCCAGAGTCATGTTTCCCTGGGCGGCAAGCTGTCCCCGATTCTCAATATCCCCCGAAGCATCGCTTAGGTAGCTGCTAAACAGCGCACTCGGGTCCACCGTCAGCAAACTACTCTGCTCCGGGGCCGTCGCACTGTAGACCCCATCCCCCAGCGGTATCGCTTCCGCCGTCGTAGCATAGAACGACCCCTGAATATCGAGGCTCGCATTCTCCCCAAACACGATCCCACTGGGGTTGATCAAAAACAAATCCGCCGCCCCAGCCACCCCCAGGGTGCCAAAGATAGCCGACGGGTCACCCCCCGTCACCCGGCTCAAAATCGACTCAACCCCCGCCGGGTTAGCAAAATACACCCGCTGCCCCAGGTCGACATTAAACTCCAAAAAACTGTGAAACAGATTGCCCCCCCGGATCGCTCCGCCTTCCACCAGGTCAGCCAGGTCTCCCTGCACCAGAGTATCGGGCGTCATCCGAGAGGCCTCATCACCCAGGGTCGAGTCCGGCGTGATCTGCGCCTGGGTCGGCAAGGGCAACATAGCCGCTAGGGCCAGAGCTACCCCGACCACCAACGAACCCTGGCTAATCCATAGCGCCAGCCTTGAATCGGTAGAAGCTGCCATGCCGTGCCGTAGTAAAGAGCTTTGCAAAAGCTACCACGGCCCACCTGTGTTTAGCCACTCATAGGTCAGCCCCCTTGCAGAAAAGTACCACCTAGCTGGAATAAATGCGTCATTGGGTTGGCATAAAAGCTAATTGGAGCTTAGACCTGTACCCCCTAATCTAATCACAACAGGCGGAACGAAGGCGTTGATTTCTAAACCCGTTAGCTTTTATAGCAAAGCTCAGAAATTGCGCTAATAGGTGCTAAAAAAACGTCTTATTTCTTCCTGTTATGCACTTAGTCTAGAGGAAACAACATGGCTACTGTCTCTGGTTCAATCTTTAATGACACCTATTTTGGTACATCTTTCAACGATACGTTTTTTGCCAGCTTCGGCAATGACGTTATGTATGGAGGATCTGGCTTTGATGCCGTAGACTACAGTTTCATTGGTCGATCAATAACTCTGCTTCCAAATAGCTTTGTTAGTAAGGGAACGGCTGGCATTGATGACTTATATTCTGTGGAGCGAATCATTGCACCCGCTGGGTTCAACAATACAATTGATATGTCTAGCGTAGGCGACGGCACAACTTCAATCTCTGTCAACCTGGCCTCGAACTTGCTCTCGTTCAATAATATTCCTGGTGTGGGCTCTCTATCCTATAGCACGATTAACTTTGTCAATGTGATCGGTACAAGCCAAGCTGACAGCATTTCTGGCAACAGCCTCAGCAATCGACTGGAGGGTGGCGCAGGCAACGATTATATTTTTGGTGCAGGGGGCAATGATGCGCTCTTCGGTGGCAGTGGTGGCGATGTTTTAGACGGTGGCACCGGTAGCGATATTTTAGATGGTGGCACTGGTAACGATATTTTAGGCGGCGGCACCGGCAATGATACCCTTCGAGGAAATTCTGGTAGTGATACCCTGCTAGGAAATTCTGGCAATGACGTTTTGCTAGGGGATGCTGGCAATGATGTGCTGAATGGATATGGGTTTAACTTCGGAGAAGTCGACTCCCTAGCGGGTGGAACAGGCCAAGATCGATTTATTTTAGGAGACCGATCGCAATCATTCTACACAGGTAATGGATATGCCGTTATCACTGACTTTAGAGCTTCAGACGGCGATAAAATTGTCCTAAATGGGAACCAGCCTTATGGCCTTTCTTTAGGTAATCTGTCTGGAGGTGGAGCTCTCGATACTCTAATTTCTACAGCCAGTGGTGACATTATTGGTGTCATTCAAGATACGACACAAGTTGTCTTTAATCGAGACCTTGTAGCGGCCTAAAATCGCCACAAGTAGTAAGGGCAAAGCCCCTGTCCATCGTCGTGATGATGGGCACGGGCTTTGCCCTTTGCCCATCCTACATTTAATTGCTTTGGCTTTTGGTTAGGCTCCCAGTCTGCCCAGCCCAAACTGGGAGTGTTATTCTGACGGGGCAGGCATTTCAGCCATTTTTAGACTGATTTCAACACCCTAACCATGGATCGCTTCAACAAACCTCAGCACAACAGGTCTCAGCCCCCTGGTCGGCTGCCATGGCGACCCATGGTGCCCAGCCTAGTGGTGCTGAGCTTACTTGTCGGGGCCAGGTTGCTCGGGCTATTTCAGGGTTTAGAGTGGAAAATGCTCGATACGCTCTTGCGCTGGCGCTGGCCCACCGATCGCCCCGATCAGCGGGTGCTCATTGTCGGCATCACCGAAGCCGATATTCAACGCTTAGGCACCTACCCTGTCCCTGACGGGGTCTTGGCCGACCTGGTTCAGGCCCTCGAAGTTTACAACCCCCGAGCCGTGGGTATCGATATCTACCGAGACATGGTGGTAGACCCTGGACACCAAGAATGGGTAGATACCCTAGCCACCCTGCCCCACGTGATTGGCATTGATAATATTCTCAGTAACCCTCCCATTGCGGCCCCCGCCTACTTACCCGATGACCAGGTCGGGTTTGTCGACTTTCCCGCCGATGACGATGGGTTTGTGCGCCGCGCCCTGCTGGGTTCCCCCAATGCTGCCGGTGACTTTCGGTATTCTTTAGCGCTGCGGCTAGCCGAAACCTACTTGCAGCAGGAGGGCATGCCCCTCACCAATGGCGTGCGTGACCCCCAGGCCATGGCCTTTGGCACCACCGAGTTGGCTCAAATTAATCCCCATACCAGTGGCTATGTGGGGGCCGATACCGGTGGGTATCAGGTACTGCTCAACCCTCGCAGTGGCCTGGCTCCCTTTCGTCGGGTCTCCCTAGGCGAGATACTAGACGGCACAGTCAACCCCGACTGGATTAAGGACGCCATTGTGCTGGTGGGGATAACCGCGCCCAGCGCTCGGGATGTGCTGAACACCGCTGCTGTTAGGTCAGAGGATCCAGGACTGCTGTATGGGGTAGAAATGCATGCCCACGTCACCAGCCAACTGGTTAGCGCCGTGCTGGACGATCGCCCGATGTTGCGCACCTGGCCCGATGGGGTGGAGTATTTGTGGATTGCGCTCTGGGGCGGGGTCGGCATGGTGCTGATCCGCCGCATCCAATCGCCCTCTCGCTACCTGTTGGTGATCGGTGTAATTGGGTTGGGCTTGGTTGGGGCAAGCTACGGGGCACTGGTCCTGGGGGGCTGGTGGATTCCATTGGTGCCAGCTCTGGTGGTCTTTAGCGTCAATGGGCTGGTGCTGCCGGGGTTTTATTTGTACGACCAGGCGCTGCGATCGCGCATTGAAGAGCGCCAGCGGGTAATTGAGCATACCTACAATGCCATCCACAATGGCCCCCTCCAAACCTTGGCCTTGCTCCTGCGCGACTCTGGGGAAACCCTAAGTTGGTCAGTGGCTCTCCCCAAACTGAAGCAGATGGATCAAGACCTGCGCGACATCTACGAGGGTTTACTGGAAAGCGCCCAACAGGGCGACAATTCATCCCATCCCACCCCCGATCTAGAGGTTCCCCTCCACGAAAAGCTCTACGAAATTTACACCGCCACCCTCCAGCGCGACTTTCCGGGGTTTGCGTCCCTTGGCCCCAAGATTGTTAGCTTCGAGCCGCTCAACACCACTGGTTTATCCCTCGATGATCACCAGGCCCTGGGCCGGTTTCTAGAAGAAGCTCTGTGCAACGTGGGCAAACATGCCGTGAACGCTACCCGCTTAACCGTCACCTGCCTAGCCACTGACCATGAAAACCTGATTCAGGTCAAGGATAATGGCCAAGAGTTTACCGAGAGCTTGCCCAGTGCTGCCTTGGGCCGACGGGGTACCCAGCAGGCCGAGCAAATTGCCCATCGCCTGGGAGGCACCTTTCAGCGCCTATCCACTGCTTCGGGAACCTGCTGCGAGCTGCGGTGGCCCATTCATTCACCTGGGCGGCGGTGGTTTGGGTGGTTTTTCCGAGTATCCACGTTAGTCGGGAAGAGGTGACTGAATCAGGAGCCGGTTTCTGAATTGCCGATATTCTTCGTCTCGCCGCCCTTGGCCGAAAACTGTAACACTCTTGGCACTCAAATGTAGGTAGGCGGTCAGAAAGATCGGCTGCCTAGTCAGGTGCATTTCCCTACTCTGAAAGTGTCTTTACTCGGGAACTGGAAACGCTATGCAAAACCACCTATGCCCGCGCTGGGCCAGGGGCGGAAGCCAGCGCTTAAGAGATTTCTAGGAAATAAGATACCCCCCGCAGGGGCGCAGGGCCTGCGCCTTTAAAGGGAGGCAACATTCTTGGGTATTTTCTTGGCCAGAATTTTTCTTAAAGTTTCAATAAAGCGTCAGGTCTCCCCTTAAAACAGCCTTAAACTAGCCCCCAGGAGTACAGCTCATGAAACGGTTTTCAGGGATGCGCAAATCAAGTTTGACGATCGCAGGATTGACCACAGGTAGCCTTATCTATCTATTGTTGGCGTTTAATCAACCGAGCTGGGGCCGCGATCGCGCCAGTAGCGGCTTTGGCCATGGGCTGGGTGAGGCCCAGTCTTCTCGACTTAAGGATTATCAGCCCCCAGCCGGCACCGCCCCGCCCCGTCGCACCAGGGGCGGGGCGGGGCGGGGCGGCTGTGATAGCCAGGCCGCGATCGATACCACGGCCTTAGCCCCTGATACTCACATTGGGCAAACGGCCTCTACCCGGCCTACCCTGGTCTGGTTTGTGGCCGATGAAACCCCCTACCCGGTTGAGATTC
>JAIXVO010000113.1 GCA_027482985.1 Cyanobacteriota bacterium | reverse complement strand
TTTCAGTATAGCCCCCCCACCTCCCCACCCCTCTCTCTTCCTCCTGATTCTGCCACCCCTCCAGAATGCGAGAATGGAAACCAACGACGTTCCCCAGGCTTACATGAATCTGCCGTCTTGGTTTATCCTGCCCCCCCCGCTCTGGCTCCAAGTTGGAGTCGTAGCGGCTTGGGTGGGAGTGGTTGGCTTGACCGCAGAATGGCTGCATCGATCGCAGGCTGCCAGTCCCGAAGTGATCCGCAAAGTGGTGCATATTGGCGTTGGCAATGTGATTTTGCTGGCCTGGTGGATGCAGACTCCCACCTGGATGGGGGTGGGGGCATCAGTGCTATTTAGCGCGATCGCGTTTCTGTCCTACCGCCTGCCAATCTTACCCAGCATTAACGGCGTGGGACGGCAAAGCCTGGGCACCTTCTTTTATGCCGTCAGCATTGGGCTGCTGGTGGGCTGCTTCTGGACGTTGCAACAACCGCACTATGCCGTGATTGGTATTCTCGTGATGACCTGGGGCGATGGGTTAGCCGCTGTCATTGGGCAACGGTATGGTCGCCATCCTTACCAATTGTGGGGCATGAAAAAAAGTTGGGAAGGGTCGCTGACGATGGCACTCGTGAGTTTTGGGGTGAGTAGTTTGGTGTTGCTGAGTGTGTATGGCAGCGGGTGGACAACCTGGGGGGTGGCGGTTGGAGTGGCCGCGATCGCGACGGGACTGGAAGCCTTTTCGAAATTTGGCATCGATAACCTGACGGTGCCCATTGCCAGCGCCCTGCTTGCTTTTGGGCTGAATCTCTGGCTATTACCCACCCCCCTTTGAGTCGCATTGATGGGCGATACAAAAATCGGCTGAACTTAGAAAAATTTAACTTCAACTTAATAAATTGAAGTTTTTGAGACATCCCGTGGCAAGATCTATTTACTGTCGTCTTTGGAGGCGGTGCTGCTCCCCAGGGAGATTGAAGTGCCGACAAGGGGTTGGTTAATCTTTCATCCTTAAGCTTTTTTCACAGCTTGCGGTCTAGCAGCAAAAATAAGCAGTTCGCCGTGATTGGACTGGGGCGCTTTGGGCGGGCGGTCGCGGCCACCCTCAGTCGGCAGGGCTACGATGTCCTGTGTATTGACTCCGACGAAAATCGCGTGGCGCAGGTATTAGCGGACAATATCGCCACCCACGCTCGGCAGTTAGACTCGACCCAACCTTCCGCCCTCAAGGAAGCGGGTGTGTTTGAGCAAGACACGGTGATCGTGGCGATCGGGAATTTTGTTCAAGAAAGTATTATCACGACGCTGAATGTGAAGGAAGGCGGAGTCCCCCATGTGGTCGCTAAAGCCTCTTCCGAAATTCACGTCAAGTTGCTGAAACGAGTCGGGGCAGACCATGTGGTGTTTCCCGAACATGAATGTGGCTGTGCGTTGGCGCAATCCCTCACCCGTCCTGGAATTTTGGAGCGCTTTGAACTCGACCCCGATAACAGCATCGTTGAACTAATCGTGCCAGACCAGTTTGATGGCAAAACGATTTCGGATCTCCGGCTCCGCAGTTCCTACGGGTTGAACTTGCTGGCGGTAGGGCAGGGCGGCAAATTTGAGATCAATCCACCCCCCACCAAACGTCTGGAACGCGGGTCTGCGATGGTCGTGATTGGCACCAATCAAAATATCAACCGGTTGCCCGTTTAAGCACTGACATTCACTCATCCCCTGATCCAGTTGGCGGGTGAATCGCTTCATAAAGCGAACTGTAATCCGCATCCGCCCACCCCAGTTTTAGAGCGCGCTCTAAAATCGCTTGCACCGCTGCCGGGATTTCTCCATGCACGCCAGCGCCTTCTGCCGCTTGCAAAAACAGCGCCGTATCTTTCAGCAAATGCTTGGTCGGAAAGTTGGGATTGGCATAGGCGCGATCGCGTAGCCGTTGCAGTTTCTTGTCAAACGTCGGCGCATACAGGGCACTCTCCCGCAAGATCTGCATAAACAGCTCGCTATCGGCCCCTTGCTGTTGCACAAACCCAAGACTGGTGGCAAAAGCCGCTGTCATCGACCCAATCAGTTGATTTAAGGCCAACTTCACCGCTGCTGCCGTCCCCACTTCTCCCATCCAGCGAGGCGCGGCACCAAAACACCGGAGTACGGGTTGCCACTGGTCAAATTGCGCTGGCGTACTGCCCACCATCACGATTAAGTTACCCGCTTGCGCCTCCGGAATACTGCCCAGCACGGGGGCTTCCAGATACTCGCCGCCCGCTGCCCGAATCTCTGCTTGCAACTGGCGACTTTCAGCCGGAGCGATCGTCCCCATCTGAATCACCGTCTTGCCTGGTAAGCCCTCCCGACTCGCGGGTGCCAAGACCAGTTCCCGAATCGCCGCCGCATTGGTCAGCATCAACACAATGCAATCCGTTTCCTGGATTAACGCTGCTGGCGCGATCGCCACTTTTGCCCCATGAGTTTGCAACGGGGCCAGTTTGGTCGCCGTGCGATTGTAGGCAACCACCACAAACTCATGGGCTAGCAGGCGCAACGCCATCGGTAGTCCCATTAACCCAGTGCCCATCAACCCAACTTGCATACGGAAATCTCCTGCGATCGCGGTCTTTATCACCATACTGGATGCCGCCGCCCGGGCTGATCGTGTCTCACTGGAGCCGAGGGGCGGCGCGACTGTAGTTCGGGGGCGATCGCGGGATTTTGCGGTGGAATCCTCAACCAAGCGCCTAAACTAGATCCCATAGACTCATTGGGAATGCGGGTATGGCGGAACAGGTAGGCAAAGTGTACTTAGTCGGCTCCGGCCCCGGAGATGCGGCATACTTAACCCTACAGGCACAGAATATTCTGGCACAGGCAGAGGTGTTGGTCTACGACGCGCTGGTGGATAGCGAATTGATGGAACTGGTGCCAGACACCTGCCTGAAGCTCGATGTGGGCAAACGCGGTGGCGAACCCAGCACCCCCCAATCTGAAATCAATCGGTTGATTGTGGAACATTGTCTGCAAGGTAAACAAGTTGTCCGCCTGAAAAACGGTGATCCCTTTATCTTTGGGCGGGCGCAATCCGAAATTGGTGCCCTACGCCAAGCCAATTGCGACTTTGAGGTGATTCCAGGCTTATCTTCCGCCCTGGTTGCCCCCCTGATGGCCGGAATTCCGCTCACCGATCCGCAACTGAGCCGCAGTTTTACCGTCGTAACCGCCCACGATCCCGATGCCCTCAATTGGGTGTCGTTGACCAAAATGGACACCCTGGTCTTTCTGATGGGGGGGCGCACGTTGCCAGAAATCGTCCGTCGGTTGCGCGGTCACGGGCGATCGCCCACCACCCCGATCGCTATCATTCGCTATGCTGGCCGCACCGAACAACAAATTTGGGCTGGCACCCTCAACAACATCCTAGACAAAACCGCCACCGTTGCCCTTGCCCCCTGCGTCATCGTCGTCGGCGAAGTCGTCAAACTCCGCGCTTATGTGGGTGAACAAGGCCGCCAGCAGCAGCCCGCCAGCAGGCCACCCGCCGCCGCCCCGGATCGCCCACTGCCCAACCCCAGCGATCGCGCCCCCATTGCATCTTCTCTCCCCCAACCCCCAACCCCGACTCCCCAACCCCCACCCCCCCTCCCCCTATCCGCCAAAACCATCCTCGTCACCCGCGCCGCTAGTCAATCCCGCCAATTCACCGACTTATTAGAAGCCGCTGGTGCTCAGGTGATTGAAATGCCCACGCTGGAAATTGGTCCACCATCCAGTTGGCGCGACTTAGATCGGGCGATCGCCCATATCGATGATTTTGATTGGCTGATCCTGACTTCCACCAATGCCGTGGATTACTTCCTCGATCGCCTGGAAGTCGTGACCGGAGAGCGGACTTTTTATAGCAATATCAAAATTGCCGTCGTTGGTGAAAAGACTGCCCAGCGGCTGCTGCGCTTTGGCGTGCAGCCCGACTTTATTCCCCGCAACTTTGTCGCTGATGCGTTAGTGTCCAATTTCCCAGAACCGCTCGGTGGTTTGCGGGTATTGTTCCCCCGTGTGGAAAGTGGGGGCAGAGAAGTTTTGGTGAAGGAATTTACCAGCTTGGGGGCCAAAGTTAGAGAAGTGGCGGCTTATGAATCACGCTGTCCAGAGCGGATCACCCCCGCCGCCTTACAAGCCTTACAAACGGGGCAGGTGGATGTGGTCACTTTTGCCAGTTCCAAAACGGTGAAGCATTTTTGTCAGTTGGTAGAACAGGCAGATGCGCAGTGGCAACAGTGGCTTACCAACATCGCGATCGCAGCCATTGGGCCCCAAACCAGCCAAGCTTGTGAGTCGCTCCTGGGACGAGTTGATGTGGAAGCGACAGAATACACCCTGGATGGCTTAACCCAGGCGATCGTCGATTGGGCAATAGCACCTCCAACTTCCCTTGAGCCGATGCCTGTTGATGTCGATCCGCCGCCTGCGGAAACTCTGTCCTCAAATGCGACAAGCCTGGATGCGGAACCTGATTCAAGCAGCTCTGAGACTAACCCTGTAGATCTGTTAGCGGCTGAAGCAGGGGCGATCGCGCCAATGCCCCCAACCCCAGACACGACTACTCCTATCGTCAACGCCTCACCAGACACCCCCACCCCAGACCCAGATGCGGCTAGTCAGGCAGAATTACCGCTGCCCACTGCCCCCCATCCAGTACCAGCAGTGGACGAGGTGGAATTAATTGAAGTGGAATTAGTCTCAGAGTCGGAAGCCACTGGACAGATGGAAACCCTCCAGGCCGAACTCGATGCCACCATGACCGAGTTGCTGAGTGCCGAATCGGAACTGATTGCCGAAATCCAGGCCGTGTTGCATCCAGACGCGATCGCCGATGTAGACGAGCTATTTCATCCCACCCCAGAGGGCGATCGCCCATCGCTGGAGCCGTAACTCAAAAAAGTTTGGATGAATTGCAGTCGCTTTGAGCTAGGCTAACCTCTCAGGATTTGGTAGGGTTTTAGTCAGTTTTATCGAGGACGGGATGTAATGGGGGCACTGATCGGACGAGACTTGCTCAGTATGGCGGATTTGACCAGCGACGAACTCTATGGGTTATTGCAACTCGCTGCCGCCCTGAAAACGGGAACCATGCACCTGCAATGCCACAAAATTTTGGGCTTGTTATTTTACAAAGCCTCAACCCGCACGCGGGTCAGCTTCTCTGCCGCCATGTATCGGCTCGGCGGGCAAGTTCTGGATCTCAATCCCAGCGTGACCCAGGTCAGCCGGGGAGAACCCCTCATTGACACCGCGCGGGTACTCGATCGCTATCTCGACATCGTGGCCATTCGTACCTTCGACCAGCGCGATCTCGAAACCTTCGCCGCCTATGCCGACATTCCGGTGATCAACGCCCTCACCGACCTGGAACATCCCTGTCAGGTCCTTGCCGACTTACAAACGATTCAGGAGTCCTTCAATGGGCTGACGGGAACCACACTGACTTATCTCGGCGATGGCAACAACAACATGGCGCACTCCCTCCTAATTGGTGGGGCGCTGGCTGGGGTCAACATTCGCATTGCCGCTCCAGAGGGCCATCACCCATTGCCCGAAGTGGTCGCCAAAGCCCAGGCATTGAGCGGCGATCGCACCGAAATCACCATCACCACTGATCCCGAAGCTGGGGTCAAAGGGGCGCAAGTCGTTTATACCGATGTTTGGGCCAGCATGGGGCAAGAAGACATGGCGACCTCTCGCATTCCTATTTTCCAGCCCTACCAGGTGAATGAAGCGCTGATGGCGCAGGCCGACAAGGATGCGATCGTGCTGCACTGCTTGCCAGCGCATCGAGGCGAAGAAATTACCGACGGGGTGATCGAAGGGACGCAATCCCGCGTTTGGGATCAGGCAGAAAACCGGATGCACGCCCAACAAGCGTTGATTGCCAGCCTGTTAGGAGTGGAATAAAGCCCCCCGTTCCCAGTGTTCTCGCGAACTTCACCAACCTTTACATAAAAAAGTTTGTTGCGACTGGACAGGATGTTTTTTTTCGTGGTACAAGTGTATCAAGGTACCTCTATCCTGGTTCAACCCCCTATGGAAGCCCTGACCGAAGCGCAACAAGAACTTTATGACTGGTTGGTGGAGTACATTCAAAACAACCAATACCCACCCTCCATTCGCCAAATGATGAAAGCGATGGGCTTGAAATCGCCTGCCCCCGTTCAAAGTCGGCTGGAACATTTGCGATCCAAGGGCTATATCGAATGGACTGAAGGCAAAGCCCGTACCATTCGGATGACTCGAGAAGCTCGTCGCGGTGTCCCAATTTTAGGGGCGATCGCCGCTGGTAGCCTGGTGGATTCCTTCCCCGAAACCGATGTGGAATACCTGGATCTGGCTGGGTTGTCCCTGAAACCCACTTACTTTGCCCTGCGAGTGCGGGGAGACAGCATGATTGACGCCATGATTGACGTATTTAAGAAAATTCCTTAAGATTAAACAGCAAAATAGGTAGTCTTTTAAATGCGATAGGGTTCTTGCAAATAGAGAT
>JAIXVO010000046.1 GCA_027482985.1 Cyanobacteriota bacterium | reverse complement strand
GCATCAGGACGAACAGCAGGTGACGAAAAAACTGACCTTGACACAGGCTTGGTCATGCGTGAAGGGACTCTCTTTGAGGGTACAAGCAAATCCTGCTCCCGTGTCGAGTCCACCGATTTCCCTTAGCTTTACGCTTCCACGAGCTGAGGCGAGGGGGCAAAGTACGCCGTTTGTTCGGCTCGGAGTTGGTCACACAATCGCCCCGGCGGGAGTTCCACATCGGCATAGGTGAGGACTTGATCTTTCGCCACATCCCGCCGTAAGCGACAACCAGCGGCTAACCCCATCGGCAATAGGTTGGCTGACTGGGTAATGGCTACCGTCTCACATTGCCCGTAGGTGAGGTAGCCGCCAATGTCATCCAGGGTGGTGCCTGCCGTCAAATCCACTTTCGCAGTCGCCACCACATCCACTTGGGGTGCGCCCAACGGCGTTAAGACCGCATCCCGGAAGAGCACCACTCGCGCGACGGACAGCGGCACTTCAAAATGACACAAATGGTAGGGAGTATAGAAGCTATACAGCGGTCCTTCCCCCAGTTTGTAAAGGTTCAGGTAATGCTGCTGTTTGGGATCGTCGTGAGTCCCAAACACATACACGCCAGGCCCCGGTTTGACGGCGACGACATAATCCACAATGCCGCCCAAGGCTTTGAGTTGATCGACATCATAGAGTTTTGTCAGGTCATCAATGTGACCTGTGAAGTTGAGTTGAAATTGTGCGGTCAATTCATCGGCATGGCGCATGAAGTCGTACCCCAGCATCCCTCGTTGGGCGATCGTCATGCCCGTCCCATTCGCAACGATCGCCTGCTCAAAGGAAATCTTCGTGCCATCCGCAAAACTCGTCACCATGTGGACATTTTGCCCCCACTTGTCCGCAAAGCCTTGCTGCGTCGTGGGATTCCGGTAGGGGTCTTGCAAGCCTTTGATATTGCCACACACTAGCGGCGTTACCCCAATACTTTTGACGAAGCGATAGAGGTTCATTTGCACCCCCGGCTGATCGCCATCGCAGGCCGTCAGCACGACCCCGGCTTTGTCCGCATAGACTTTGAGGATCGGCCCCAGCGTCCCATCCAGTTCCGCATTCATCAGGACAACGTGCTTCTGATGGGCGATCGCGGCCATCACCACCTGTGCCCCAAACTCGACCGCCCCCGTCACTTCAATCAAAGCATCAATCCCCGCCGCCTCACACAGCAGCATGGCATCCTCCGTCACTGCCGCCTGCCCCCGCCTAATGGCAGCTTCCAACTCCGCCACGGTGTTGACAATCTGGACATCAGTCAGACCCGCTTCGGTATAAGCGCGTTTGGCCTTCATCACATCGCGGTTAAAAATCGCCACCAGTTCCATCCCCGGCACCGAGTTGATGATTTGATTGGCGATGCCGCGCCCCATAAAGCCCGCCCCAATCATCCCCACCCGAATCGGGTCGCCCGCTTCCTGACGCGCTTTGAGGGCAGAATCAACAATCAGCATGATGAGCAACTCCTAGTAGACGTTAAGGTTGAGCGGGTAGGGGCTGGAAGGGTTCCCAGGCGGTATCTTTCGGCGAAATGACGGAGATGGGCAGCGGCCATTCAATCCCAAAAGCGGCATCGTCATAGCGTAACCCTCGCTCGTAGCCGGGAGTATAAAACTCGCCCACCTGATACACGACTTCAGCGCCATCGGTTAACGCCTGATAGCCGTGGGCAAACAGTTCTGGCACATAGAGGGCACGGCGGTTGGCAACCGTGAGTTCCACCCCAAAATGCTGCAAGTAGGTGGGGGAGTCGGGGCGCAGGTCGATGATCACGTCATAAATTGCGCCCTGGGTGCAGCGCACCAGTTTGGTTTCGGCGGCAGGCGGGATCTGGTAGTGCAGGCCGCGCAGGGTGCCAGCCTGATGGTTGAAGGACAAATTACACTGCGCCACCGTGGGTTTTAAGCCGTGGGCAGCAAATTCCTGAGCGCAAAAGGTGCGGGCAAACCCGCCGCGATCGTCCGATCGCAGTTCTGGGTCAATCAGGTAGGCATCCTTGAGGGAAGTAGGAGTAAAAATCATGGCTGGTTCCAGAAAAAATCTTGGTCAAGTTGCTGGGTGCGAATTAAGTACTCCAGTTGCTTTAACCGAGTAAAACTGCGTTGACCAAAATCTTCGACGGTGAAGTCAATTCGCGAGAACAGGTCCAACAGTTGTTGGGCACCGCGCAACACATCCCACTCGCATTTGAACCCCGGCAATTGGGTATTAATTTTGTCAAAGCACACCCGATAGCTGCGATTATCCGCGCCCTGCTCACCAAAACTAATGCGACAGCCCTGAAACACCTCGGCGATAATTTCCGCCACTTGTTTGACCTGATAGTTGTTGGCGGTATCCCCGACATTAAAAATTTGATTGTGCACAATGTCGCGGGGCGCTTCCAGCACACAGGCCAACGCCTTACCTAAATCGAGAATATGGGCCAACGGTCGCCAGGGACTGCCATCACTGGTCATCTTGATTTCCTTCGCAGTCCAGGCCAACCCGCACAGGTTATTCACGACCAGATCAAACCGCATTCGGGGCGATGCGCCAAAAGCCGTCGCATTTCGCATGAAAGTGGGCGAAAAGTTGTCGTCTGCCATCTGGCTAACATCCCGCTCCACCAATACTTTGCACTGAGCATAGGCGCTTTGCGGATTGAGGGCATCCGTTTCAGTAACATCGCCTTGAGTGGCAATCCCATAGACGCTACAGGAAGACATATAGACAAAGCGCTGAATCCCTGCCTGTTTTGCCAGTTGCGCCAGTCGGACAGAGCCTTTGTGGTTGATTTCGTAAGTGATGTGGGGCGCAAGTTGTCCCATCGGGTCATTCGACAATTCGGCCATGTGAATGATCGCTTCGACCCCGGCCAAATCTGCCGCCGTAATGTGGCGAATATCTTTGTTCAAGGTGGCGGCGGTGTGGGTGGTGCCGTTATAGAGCCAGCCACTTTTGTAAAATCCTGTATCCACGGCTAAAACCTCGTGGCCGCGATCGCGGAGCAGGGGGGTGAGCAGACACCCGATATAGCCTTCGGTACCAGTAACCAAAACTTTCATAAATGCTTAGGAACTCAGTGGAATGGAGATAGCGGTGGGAACTGGCACTTGCGCGGCGATCGCCCGTCCGATTTCGAGGGAGGCGGTGGCGGCTGGCGACGGGGCATTGCAAACGTGGATCGAGTGGTGCCCGGGAATGATCAGAAAGTCATCCACCAGATTGCCATTGGCGCGCAGAGCTTGGGCGCGAACGCCAGCATGGGTCGGCACGACATCGGCCATTTGGACGGCAGGGATGAGGCGTTGCAAACTCTGGACAAAAATGGCCTTGCTCCAGGAGCGCACCATTTCCTTCAGCCCCTCATCGGCGAACCGGGATGCCAGTTTCCAGAACGCCGGATAGGTCATCACTTCAGCGAAATCCCGTAAATCAAAATCGGTTTTCTTGTAGCCTTCCCGTTTCCAACTAAGGACGGCGTTCGGCCCCGCGTGTACCGTACCGTCGATCATTTTGGTGAAATGCACCCCCAAAAAGGGAAAAGCCGGATTGGGCACGGGATAAATCAACGTGTTGACGAGATGCCGTTTGTCGGGCACGAGTTCGTAATACTCCCCGCGAAACGGCACGATTTTGGCCTCTGGATTGACCGCATCCAACCGGGCAACGCGATCGCTATACAGTCCGGCACAGTTAATCACACACGCTGCCGTAAACGACCCCTGAGTGGTTTCTAAAACTTTTCCAGCGGGCGTGTCAAGCAATTGCAACACCTGAGTTTGCAGCCGCAAATCTCCCCCCTGAAGGGAAATTAGCTCCACATATTTCAATCCCACTTGCCGATAATCCGTGATGCCCGTCGAGAACACTCGAATGCCAGCCAGACAACTGACGTGGGGTTCGATCTCGTGCACTTCGGCGGCGGTCAGGCGAGCGACTTCAATCCCATTTTGTAAACCCCGCTGATAAAGGTTCTCCAGCAGCGGCAACTCTTTTTCTGCCGTCGCGACAATCACTTTGCCACACACTTCGTAGGGCAACTGGTGCTGCTGACAAAACGCCACCAGCGATCGCGCCCCATCGCGACAAAACTTGGCTTTCAAACTACCGGGTTGGTAATAAACCCCAGAGTGAATCACGCCACTGTTATTGCCCGTCTGGTGAAACGCCCACTGACTTTCCTTTTCCAACACCAGAATCCGCGCCTGGGGATAGCGTTGCCCGATCGCGAGGGCGGTGGAAAGGCCGACAATACCCCCCCCAATAATGGCGAAATCATACATGCAACTGTGCTCTCAGAAATGGAGTTAAACCCAAGGCGAAGATTACCAAACTTTCCAGGGGGCTTGCTGCCGCGCCCACAACTCTTCCAGATAGTTTTTGTCCTTCAACGTATCCATCGGTTGCCAGAAGCCATCGTGCTTATAGGCAGACAGTTGCCCGAGATGAGCCAGTTTTTTCAGCGGTTCCTGTTCCCAGGTCGTCGTATCGTCGGCAATGTAATCAATCACCTCCGGTTCCAACACAAAGTAGCCCCCATTGATATAAGCGCCGTCGCCTTCTGGTTTTTCATGGAATGAAGAAATCAGGGTTTGGCCTTGCGCCAGGGCGATCGCCCCAAACCGACCGGGGGGTTGGACTGCCGTCAGTGTTGCCAAAGTGCCTTGAGCCTGGTGGAACTGCACCAGTTGCGTGATGTTGATATTGCTGACCCCATCTCCGTAGGTAAAGCAAAATGTTTCATTGCCAATGTGTTCGCGTACTCGCTTCAATCTGCCACCCGTCAGGGTGCTTTCGCCAGTATCAATCAACGTCACGCGCCAGGGTTCCGCATTGCCCGCATGCACATCCATCCGATTCGTCCGCATGTCAAATGTGACATCGGACATCCGCAAAAAATAGTTCGCAAAGTACTCTTTGATTAAGTAGCCTTTATATCCGCAGCAGATAATAAACTCGTTGATGTTGTGTGCCGAATAGATTTTCATGATGTGCCACAGGATGGGCTGACCCCCCACTTCCACCATCGGCTTGGGCTTAATCGCGGTTTCTTCACTTAACCGCGTCCCTAACCCACCCGCGAGAATGACTGCTTTCATGTGCTCCATCCCTTCATCGAAAATTAGTTGTTATCACCCTTGACAAAATCCTAAATGCTATGAAACAGGATTTGCATGAAGTAACGATAAGTCAGACTAGGCATTGTGTAAGGAATTGCCAAAGCTTTCGCTGTCCCTCCGGTTCGCCGTTTCCCTTGCGATCGAGCTGATTGCCGCAGCTTTCTAAAGCTAGAGATTAATTAGCTCTAGGGAAAGTACGGGGATGATTATGCCGAAATCGAGTGAACAGGCACGCAGTTCTGACTCACTGTCTCAGTATTCCCACAACCTTGCCGTAAACGTACTGGCAGATCGAAGAAGAACTCGACAGATCAGAAACAAATAAATCTAAAAACTGGGGCGCTAGGATTCGAACCTAGGAATGGCGGGACCAAAACCCGCTGCCTTACCACTTGGCGACGCCCCAATGCAGCGCAACGATTGGTATTCTAGCAGTTATTCCAGGACAAGTGTCAACCAAATTGGAAAATGTTTCTGCGAGGCGCGATCGCCCCCCTGTCAGCAGGAATTTACGGAAAAATTTAACCTCGCAATTAACCCCCTACATCCCGCACGGGGACGCAAACCTAAGCCAGTATTTTTGCTGGCAGCAGGAAAGTGTATTGTATGATACGGTTTGTCTGCCTGGGTTGTTCGGTTAATAGGGCAGGTGCTTTCTCGCCCCCAAGGGGCTTGGCAAGGCGGTGATGGCAGGGGGAAGCGATGTTTGTAAAATGCGTTCAAACCAATTGGATTTAGACCCGTGAACTTTAACGACTACGATCCAGGGGATTTTTACGATGAGTTGTTTGTCGCACCAGGGCAACCTCGACCCGACGCGATTCCATTGATCGAGCGGATGACATCCCTCGGCATTGAGGAGGTGCTCCGCCGCCAGCAAGCCGCCCAGGTCGCCCTCTTTAAGCTGGGGGTCACCTTCAATGTTTACAGTGACAATCAGGGCACTGAGCGGATTTTACCGTTTGATATTATTCCCCGGATTGTGTCGGCGGCGGATTGGGAAGTGTTGGAGCGGGGCTTGAAACAGCGGATTCATGCCTTAAATTTGTTCCTTAGTGATATTTATTCTGATCAGAAGATTCTGGCGGATGGCATTATTCCCGCCGAAATTGTGTTTTCGGCAAGTGGGTTTTTGAAGCCCTGTATGGGCTTGCAGCCGCCGGGAGGGATCTGGTGTCATATTACGGGCACGGATCTGGTGCGCGATCGCAGCGGGCGCTGGTACGTCCTGGAAGATAATCTGCGCTGTCCTTCGGGGGTATCCTATGTGCTCGAGAATCGGCGCGTGATGAAGAGTACCTTCCCGCTGGTGTTCGACACGATGCAAATTCAGCCCGTGGAAGAATATCCCAGTCAACTGCTAGAAACCCTGCTGAATCTGGCTCCAGCTCATTTGACTGATCCCACTGTGGTGGTGCTGACCCCCGGCATTTACAACTCCGCCTACTTCGAGCATTCCTTCCTGGCGCAACAAATGGGGGTGCAACTGGTGGAGGGGCGCGATCTCGTCGTGGCGGATGGCTTTCTGCAAATGCGCACCACCAAAGGACTGCAACGGGTGGATGTGATTTACCGCCGGATCGACGATGATTTCATTGACCCAACGGTGTTCCGCGCCGATTCGACCCTGGGCGTACCGGGACTGATGGAGGTGTATCGGGCGGGCCGAGTGGCGATCGCCAATGCTTTAGGCACCGGGGTCGCTGATGACAAAGTGATTTATTCCTACGTGCCCGACATGATCCGGTATTACCTGGGCGAAGATGCGATTCTCGCGAATGTGCCGACTTACCTGTGTTGGGAATCCAGCCAGCAGTCTCATGTGCTGGAGAACCTGGATCAATTAGTGGTGAAGTCGGCAGGTGAATCGGGCGGCTATGGGATGTTGGTGGGACCCCATGCAACGCAGGCGGAACGGGACGAGTTTGCCGCCAAAATTAAAGCCTTCCCGCGCAACTACATTGCCCAACCGACGCTCTGCCTCTCCCGCGTCCCGGCCTTCATCGACAACAACTTTGAAGGCTGCCATGTGGATTTGCGTCCCTATATTTTGTACGGCAAGCAAATTTTCGTGAATCCCGGTGGGCTGACTCGCGTCGCCTTACGTCGGGGTTCCCTCGTCGTCAACTCGTCGCAGGGTGGCGGCAGCAAAGATACCTGGGTGGTTTGTCAGTGAGGCACTTATGCTCAGTCGGGTAGCAGATTCAATTTACTGGCTCAATCGCTATGTAGAACGAGCCGAAAATGTGGCGCGGTTTGTGGAGGTGAACCTCAACCTGTTGTTGGATTCTCCCAGTGGCATGGCGCAGCAGTGGGAACCGATCATTTGGACCACGGGCGATTTATCCCTGTTTCGGGAGCGCCATGGCGAAGGCGCTGCCGAGAAAGTGGTGCGGTTTCTCAGCTTTGATACGGCATATCCCAATTCCATTGTCTCTTGCTTAAGGTCAGCACGGGAGAATGCTCGCTCAATTCGGGAGGTGATTTCCTCCGAAATGTGGGAGCAAGTGAACTCTTTTTATCTGATGGTGTCGGAGGTCGCCGAATCCGGTTCGCTGTCGGATTTGTCGGCGGTGCTGAAGTTTTTTGGTGATGTCAAACTCCAGAGCCACCTGTTTGCCGGGGTGATGGATGCGACGATGACCCACAACGAAGGCTGGCACTTTGGGCAGATTGGGCGACTGATTGAACGCGCTGATAAAACTGCCCGGATTTTGGATGTGAAGTACTACATTCTCCTGCCCTCTGTAAATTACGTCGGCAGTACGCTGGACGAATTGCAGTGGATGGCCTTACTCAAATCTGCCAGCGCTTATGAGATGTACCGGAAGCAGGGGGCCCATCGGATTACACCGAACGCTGTCGCTGATTTCTTGATTCTGGATACCGAGTTTCCCCGCTCGGTGCGATCTTGCATTTTGCAGGCCGAGCGATCGCTCCACCAAATTACAGGCACCCCCATCGGCAACTGGCGGATTCCAGTGGAACGCACCATGGGCAGACTCCGGGCCGACCTGGATTATGTCACGATCGAGGAAATTTTTGAAACCGGACTGCATGAATACCTGGATGGGTTACAGAGCCGCATGAATGAGGTAGACAGCAAAATTTTTGAAACCTTTTTTGCCTTACAACCCGTGGCGTAGTGGAGACTTTGTGCAGTATCTCATCCATCACACGACGACTTATCAGTATGGTGAAGCTGTCCGCTTACAGCCCCATGTGATTCGGTTACGCCCTCGCAGCGATGGCAGCCAGTGGCTACACAAATTTGACTTGACGATCGCCCCCACGCCGCTGCAAGTCTCGTCCGTCGTGGATTTGGATGGCAACGCGATCGTCAAAGTTTGGTTTGCCCCAGAACCGACGCGATCGCTCGCCATTCAAGCCGTTTCCCTGGTCGAAACGATTCGCACCAACCCCTTCGACTATTTGCTGGAAGGCTGGGTGACGCAACTGCCGATCGACTATCCGGCGGGTCTCTTCACCCAGTTGCAACCCTACCTGACCGGGCAACATCCCAGTTTGGCAGGGGTGATTGATCCGCTGGTGATGCAATTGGCTCAAGACGTGTGGCTGATGGCTGATGGCAATCCCGTCATGTGCCTCAGTCATCTGAATCAGCAGATTTATCAACAGTGCGGGTATCAAGTCCGAGAGACAGGCGAACCGCTCCCCCCTGGCATTACCTGGCGACAAAAGGCGGGTTCCTGCCGGGATTTTGCCGTGTTATTTATGGAAGTTTGTCGCGCTTTGGGATTAGCCACCCGCTTTGTCAGTGGCTATCAGGACGGCGATCCTGACAATCCAGAACGCCATCTCCATGCCTGGGCTGAAGTTTACTTACCCGGCGGCGGCTGGCGGGGCTATGATCCGACTCAAGGATTAGCTGTCAGCGATCGCCATATCGCCCTCGTTGCCAGTGCCTTTTCCCAGTACGCCGCGCCCGTGACGGGTGCATTTAATCCCGCTGGGATCTCCTCCGATATGACCTATCACCTAAGCATTCAACCGATCGCCGGAGGGCAAGAGTAGCGGCGATCGGGGATGGGCAGCGTTGAGGGGTTGGCAAGCCCAAAGGCAATGGCGCGGGATGGGGGATAACAACCAGAAAGGCGAGGGGTAGGTGACCCAAATTCGATGGAGACGTGCCAGCGGCACCGTCTCTACGATGTCCCCCGGTCTTCCTTCCTGACTCCTTGATGGAGACGTGCCAGCGGCACCGTCTCTACGATGTCCCCCGGTCTTCCCTCCTGCCTTTTGCCTTCTGCCTTCTGCCTTCTGCCTTCGGCTACGCCCCATTCGAGACGAGGGACTGACCCGCACTGCCAATCACCATCATTTTTTGTAACTTCTTCAAGGCACTGAGGGACTGTTGATAATTCCCGGCATCGCCCTGATCGGCAAAGAGTTGGGCGGCTTGGCGCAGATCGCGGACGGCTTCCATCGACTGCCCCAATTTGGCGTAGGCTAAACCGCGATAGAAATAGGCGCTGGCATCTTGCGGCTGGAGGCGGATCACTTCGGTATAGTCGCGAATGGCACCCAGTTTGTTTTGCGTCCGAGTTTGGGCCAGCCCGCGATAAAAGTAGGCGATCGCCGTATCTGGATTAATGCTCAGAGCGGCAGTGTAATCCGCGATCGCAGCGGCTTTATCGCCCAATTCTGATTTCACGTAGCCCCGGTTGGTGTAGGCGATCGCGTTGCGGGGGTTGTGGTGAAGGGCGGCATCAAAATCCGCGATCGCGCCCCCTTTATCGTCCAGGTCATAGCGAACCAACCCGCGATTGTTCCAGGCCACATCATCTTGCGGGTTGATCTCCAGCGCCGCCGTATAGTCTGCCAGCGCGCCCTGGCGGTTGCCCAGGTCATAGCGGGAGGCGGCGCGTTGGCAGAAGGCAGCGGCATCGTGCTCATCCAGCAAGGGATGGTCAAACCGTTCCATCAAGGTTTGAATCAGCCCCAGATCAGTTGCACGCAAGCCGAAGGTGTCAGCCGGGACGCGGGCGGTGGCGGTAGTAACAGTCTGCGTTCCTACCACAGCGTAACGGCGATCGCACACCAGGAAATATTCTTCTGTGCCCAGCACCTTAAACCGCAGTTGGTCGGGATATTGCTTTTTCAACTCCGTGAGCTGATTCAGGCGATTGAACAAAAATTTATTACTGGTGGGGGTAATACTGCGACGCTGATCAATCGATCGCGATTGGCGATCGCCCGTCAGCCCTAAATGTCCCCAACCTAAATCGAGACAACCGCGTCGTTCTAAAAATGCCTGAAAACTTTGGATCATGGCATCATCCAAGACCTCTGGATGGGGAAATGGATAAACCACCACGACTCGCGTTTCTGCCGTCTGTAAGGCTTGTTCCAGGAGCGATCGGCCCAATTCGGGATGGTCGGCTGGTGTCCGCTGGCGAGGGGCAGCATCGGGTTGGTTGGCAGGTGGCAAAGGTACTCTGGGAGAGACCTCTGGCAGATTCACGACCCATTCATAAGGCGGCGTCTGATTCACCTGCGTTTGCAACTCGGAGAGATGAGTTTCGGCCCATTCCACCCGATTCGCCAGATATTTGATTTCACCCTGGAGGGCAGAGGTATCCATCAATTGGGGCAAGCGATGCACCCAGTCTCGCAGCGATCGATGTTTTTGGTCGAGATCCTGAGTTTGCTGTTGCACGGTGTCCAGTTGCAATTGGATCGCCCCCAGATGATCCGCCACCAGCGTGTTGACCTCCGCCTTGAGCTGCGTCAGGTCAGTGGTTTGGGGCAACCGTTGCACCTGGTCTGCCAAATTGTTGACGGTGATGCTCAACGTTTCGACGGCAGCGGGATTCAGCGTCTCGACCCAGTCCTGCATCGGCTCCAACCGCGTTTCCACGCCATGCAAGCGCGTGTTGACAGTATCCACCTGCTTCTTCAAGATGCTCGTCACCACTTTGAGCGGTAAGACAGCGCCTTCAACTTCTTCATGCTGTTGCGCTAATTTCTCCACTTGCGCCTCGACTCTAGAGAGGTCACGCCGAGAGGCCATATCCGCGATCGCCTTCACCAACGTACTCATTTCCTGCCGCAACACGCTGGCATCAAACGGGGCTGGGAGCTTGTTCAGACGGCGGTTGATGTGGTTAATCTGGTCTTGCAAGGCCCGTACATTGCTTAACTTCTGCTCACCGCCCACCGCCTGGAGGTGCGTTTGCAACTGCGCCAGTTCTGTTTTTAAATGGTCAACTTCCGTTTCAATGCTGTCCAATTTATTGAAGGCACTGAGGCGGCTGAGGGATTCGCGCACGCCCGCCACCGAACCGGAAAGGGAAACATACTGTTCGCGCACTTGCCCAACTGTTTGGGAGAGCGATCGCCAATCCGACTGCGAAAATTCTTGCTGCAACTGTTGAATCTGTTGCAACAGGTCGTTATAGGATTCCTGATGTTTCGTTTGCAAATCTTTCCGCAAGGTCGCCAAATGCAAGGGACTGGGTAAGGCTTGTACTTGCTGTTGTAAGGCGGTGAAGCTCGTCGCCACCTTGTGATCTAACTGCGCCACGGCAATTTCAGTCGTTTCTTGCGCCGCTTGCTCCAACCGCCGATGGTTTAGCAGATTCAACACAAACAGCGCTGATAGGGGTGCCACAGCATAAAGCGCTTGCTGAGAGGCGGCTGTGGCGACAGTTCCCACCCCTGAGCCAACCAACATCAAAGATTCTGCAACATTCAGCCAACGATGATTTTTCACAATGAATTTGACCTGGCAGATGAAGAAAGTGAACTCAAAACTTTTGAGGGGAGCTTCTTCAATCTTTATCCAAGGGTTTGTGCCCAAATCAGGAAAGCAAGGAGATGGAATCAACGGCAGGTGATTGGGGCTGGCTGGGTTGATGGCGAATCGAATGCTGTAGAATCAGACCGCTCACCCGCCCTATGGTGAAAACCAACGCGCCCTGAGTCGAGCCAATCTCCGGAATCCTCAGAGGAGGGGGTGTATACCTGCGTGATTCCACCCTCTGGCGACTCTGTCGGGTTAAAGAGGAGGAACGCGATCAGAACAGGCTATAATTGCGTGATATTTAAGGATTGCAACGATTAATGTTGAAATGTTGACAATTTGGGTTCAATAACTGGGTGAGATTCGGATGTCAAGTAGGAGTGGACGTGAAACAAATTGATGCAGATTCAAATGTACAGATGGATGACACCATGCCCTCCCCGGCAAAAGCATCCAGCTTATCTTCACCCTCCTCGTCTACTCCCGGTCTGCCCACATTGAAACCGCAAACAGCTCGACATTGGTGGCAAAAAGTTTTTGTGTTGGCGATCGCCGCCAGTACCTCCGCCACCCTGGGACTCATGGCCGCGCTGTTGGTGCCGCTGCCGATGGGCTTGATTGCCAAGGACAAGACAACGCGATCGACCGATATGTGGCAAGTGGGGTTAGGCTACAACGTCGGGCGGCCCGTCAATATTTTAGTCATGGGGATCGACCGCGTTCCCGGTGCCCAACCGGGTGATAAGGCAATGTTTACTGGGCGCAGTGACACCATGCTGCTGCTCCGCGTTGATCCCGAACAAGATTCGGTAAGCCTGCTATCCATTCCCCGCGACACCCAGGTGGAAGTGCCAGGGGTGGGGATGGATAAGATTAATGATGCCAATGTCCAGGGGGGGGCGACGTTGGCGGCGCGGACAGTGAGTTCGGTGCTGAATGGGGTGCCCATCGATCGCTATGTGCGGGTCAGTACAGATGCCTTTAAGGAACTCGTAGACTTGCTGGGTGGGGTTGAGGTGAATGTCCCGAAGCCAATGGTGTATGAGGACAAAACCCAGAAGTTGAAAATTAATTTGCAGCCAGGTTTACAAACCCTGAGCGGCGATCAAGCGGAACAGTTTGCCCGTTTTCGCGCCGATGATTTGGGCGATATTGGGCGGGTGCAACGGCAGCAAGCTCTGTTAAAAGCCCTGCGCCAAAAGATCACGAATCCGACGGTGATTCCTCGCATTCCCGGACTGGTGCGGGCGATGCAAAAGTACATTGACACGAACCTCAGTGTGGAAGAGATGATGGCACTGGTGGGAGCGGGTCGCAAAATCAGCGAAGGCAAATTCAAAATGGTGATGCTGCCAGGGCGATTTAGTGCCCCCAATGAGTTTGTCGCCAGTTATTGGATCATGGACCCGACTGGGCGCGATCGCGTCATGCAACAATACTTTGGGGTAGAACCGCTCGGTTTAGGGGCAACCCAGGCGACAGGCACGTTGCGGATTGCGATCCAAAATGCCTCCACCAACCCCAAGGCCGCGGCTCAAATGCGGCAACATCTCGCCCAACTGGGCTTCCAGGACACGTATCTAATTGACGATGCCAGTCCGCAGTCCCAAACAGTTTTGATTGCCCAACGGGGGGATCTGGAAGCTGCTAACTCCTTACAAACAGCATTAGGGGCGGGCACCGTGGAAGCAGACTCAACGGGCGACCTGGAATCGGACATCACGATCCGGGTGGGCAATGATTGGGTAAAACAGAAATAGATTCTCACTGGCAGGTTGACATGTGGTTTTAGTACAGGGACTCCGGCGGTTCGTGGTGATTGTATGCGCGATCGCCCTAGCCATTCTTTGGGTGTTATTAAGCGCGACCCCCGCGTTTGCCGAGGAAGGTAAGTTTTTGAATTATGGCAACGCCACCCTCAACGATCAGGATTTTTCCCATCAAAACCTGGTTGGCGGCGTGTTTGTTTCCGCCGAAATGCGGGGCACCAATTTTAGTGATGCGGACTTGACCAACTCCATGTTCACGAAAGGCAATTTACTCGGAGCCAACTTGCGCGGAGCCAAGCTCGAAGGTGCCTTGCTCGATCGCACCACGCTATTCAAAGCCGACCTCTCGAACGCCATTCTGATTGATGCCACCCTCTCCAACAGCATTTTGGATGAAGTCACCATCACCGGAGCCGACTTCACCAATGCCATTCTCGATCGCTATGCGATCGCCCAACTCTGCAAACGCGCCGAGGGCATCAATCCCGTCACCGGAGCCGACACCCGCGAAAGCCTGGGTTGCCGATAAGTTAAACAAATTCCCCGTTCAATAAAAAGTTGCGGCACATGATCACAGGGGAATCCGCTTGATGATTCAGGGGGCAATCCGCGCGATCGCAGCGTTCGCAATTCGCCTGGATGGGGAGTATCGTTTCGGTCGCCGGATACAGGCTGATCGATTGCCGGGTAAACGCCTGAATTTCCAACTCGGAAGCTGTCGCACATACCAGCACTGCCGCTGCGATCCCCAGCGCCTCCCGCTGCCGATTCACCTGTTGCAGCGTTTCGGCAAATCCCTGCTGCGGGTCCCGAATCGCAATCAACACCTTTTGGGGCAGGCTGGTGAAACAATTGGGTTTTTCCTGGTCAAAAAAGTCTTTGTATTGCAGCGTCAGCGTCCCATCGGGGTAATGAAACGTCCGCAGGCACCGTAAGAACGGAAACGTGCCTTGCCTCTCCGCATCCACGCCATACCACCAGGACTTATGCCACGCATAGTGAGGCAATCGCAAGATGTCTTGAATTTGATCCTGTTGAAAGCCCGCTTTATGGAGCAGGGCGATCGCGGGTGCCAGGGGCAAGTTTTGCGCCAGCGTCCGCATTTCCGATTCGTGCTGAGTCAGCCTTGCCAGTTCCTTACTATCCCGCGTCCAGTTCGCCGCCAGGGGCACATCCAGATGAGGGCGCGATTCCGCCAGGACATACCGAATCGCTTCATATTGCACAATGCCATCTGCAGACGGCTGATCTTTAACCGGAATGCCCACCTCACTGGTGATTCCCCCAATCAACGCGGGCTGCGTGATCGGTGGAAAACAATGAGTCAGGAGAGCTGTCAGCAAAGTCGTATCCGCGATCGCCAGCGCCATCTGGATCTGATCCCGGGCGGTGGGATCGACCTTGTTCCATGCGGGAAGCCAACCAGGGACTGTTCATCATTCCACAATCCTTACGCTTTGTGCTTACAGTCTTAACCGCCCGCCTCACAACGGACTGTGATCTTGGCAACGATTTCAGCAGTGGTGTCGCCTCAGGGCTGTCATAGACACTACTAGAGCGCTGTTTACATCCTTATAGCAAGGGTTTATGATGATGCGAAGCATGAATTTGAAAAACTTTATAAACATCATTGCCAATAGACTATTCTCGCGAAAACGATTTGAGATCACTTCATGGCTGCAATTTGACTCTCATTGGAATTACTTTCAGTGCTGGAAGGATAGTGCGCTATGCAGCTAATGCCAAAACCGAAAAAAAATGGTTCTCAGTATCAACCGACGGATGTTGAGCGATCGCCCAGACCTGTCCCCCAGCGGCAGCAGTCGGAGCAACCTGCCGCCAAATTCGCGTCCGACTCAAGTCGCTTGGATGGGCAAGCTGCCTGGGATGCCGCCGAACCCGCCACTCCTCTTGAACTGTCGCCACAACGGGTGGTGGTGTTAATTGACGGCTCCAACCTGTTCTATGCCGCATCCTACCTGAGTGTCGAAATTGACTATGTAAAATTGCTCCGTCGCCTGGTGCAGAACCGCCGCCTGGTGCGCGCCTACTTTTATACCGGGGTCGATCGCACCAATGATAAACAGCAGGGCTTTCTGCATTGG
>JAIXVO010000364.1 GCA_027482985.1 Cyanobacteriota bacterium | reverse complement strand
TTGAGTCAAGACATCCTCCCCACAATGATTCGGAGGTAAGTCTTCCCAAAATCCAAACCCACCGACTGACCATAACTTAGCCACATCATATAATACACAACCGCCCACCCAGGCGACTTTATAGGCACGTGGATGAGCGGTTGTAATCTGTAAGCGTTCCTGCACATGATACAAATTGGCGGCATTGTGTAGTTTGTAGCGTTCCCATTCCGGCGTGCCCGATCGCACAAGTTCCGGTGTCACCCGCTCTGACCAAAATTCGATCTGTTGCTGCTGCGGTCGCACATCATCCCGAAAACTCAACCCGATTACCGCCGACCCCACAAAGCCACACTGTTGTTCCTGCATTACCGTCATCATCGTCGCGATCGCCCATGGTTCCAGCAGCAGGTCATCATCCAGATACAGCGCGTAGGGTGCCTTCGCCTGTTCTAATAAAAACTGCCGATGTTCAGCCAATCCCCGGCGAGGCAGGTGTTTATGCGTCTCCACGCGATGTCCATGCGCCTGCAACACCCGTATCGCCGCCTGCACTTCTCCCGTCTGCAACGGGTTGCCCACCTCCGTTTGATCGGAAATAATCACTCGAAAATCAGGATAAGTTTGGGCGCAAAGACTGGTTAGGGTAACAGCTAAAGCAGTAGGACGACAGTAAGTTGGAATTAATAGATCAATCGTAGTCATTGTCGAGCCTCAGAGAGAAATGGTGGTGAATGCTGGCGTGGGAACTGCTGTGAGCAACTCTAAAGCAGCCGCTACTACACTTTCCGGCGAAACTAAAGTTAAACAATGGTGATGAGCTTCTGGGCAAATGCTTTTGTAGCAAATTCGACAGGGCACATCCTGAAATAAGACTCGATTTGGCACTCCCCAGGGCGTATGTTGAGGATTCGTGAGTGCATACAGATCAACCACGGGCGTACCCACGGCAGCCGCGATATGGACTGGGCCCGTATTGTTAGAAATCAGGAGCGGAGCCAGTTTCAGCAAAGCTGCTAAATCACTTAAACTGAGGCGATCGACGAGGGATAAGGACGGTGCGCCCATACTCGTTTGGATTGAGGTAACTAACTCCCGTTCTGGCGTTGTCCCCGTGAAAATAACGGAAATCCCGCGATCGACTAATTGCCGCGCCGCGATCGCAAATTTTTCCGGGGGGTAGCGGCGAGAAGGAGCCGTAGCACCGGGATGAATCACTACCCAGGGGCGATCAAGATTTACCCCCAACTCCGCTAACCGGGTTTGCATCTGGGCGATCGCCGCAACAGGGGTTTGTAACTGCATCCGCTCATCCACGATTTGAGCGCCCACCGTTGCCACCAGATCTAACTGCCGCCGCACTTCATGCCGAGTGAATTGGGCTGGTTCCGGGTCGAGCACCCAATCCGTGAGCAGTTGATAAGGATTTTCGTGGCAATGCGCTAACCGCAAAGGAATGCCCGCCATGTAGCACAGGAACGCCGATGGCAACGGATTCTGACTGTAGACGGTAAAAATTACCACCGCATCAAAGGATTGCTGCCGCAACTGCTCGATCATGGCAAATTCCGGGGCGCTACTGTCCCGCGTTGCCGTCGCCTTCAACCATGGGGCATCATACACCAGCCACTCATCCAGGTCGGGAATTAAGGGCGCGATCGCGGCTCCCGCTGAGGAGGTCATCAAGGTGATTCGGCGATCGGGTACTGCCGCTTTTAACGCCCGCATCGCCGGAGTCGTCATAATCACATCGCCAATGGTATCCAGGCGCAGACAGAGAATGTTTTTGGCAGTGTTCCAGGTCATAAGGGGAGGGGGGAGGGGGTGGGGGTCGCCAGCGCCGACTGCAATGCCGCTGCCGTAGAGACGGTGGTACCGGGTTGACTGACGGCGATCGCGGTGGCGGCTAAAGCCAGTTCAGTCGCTGTGGCGGTAGGAGCATGGGTCGCCAGAGCGAGAGTCAGCGCGCTGATGAAAGTATCGCCAGCGCCGGAGGTATGATGCGAGGGAGCGGGACGAGTCGGGAAATGGCGGGCGGGGCGATCGCGTTCCAGCATCAGGACACCATCCCGATCTAGAGTCACGGCAACGCGATCGGCTCCCGTGAGGTGGAGTAGGGTATCAGCATGGGGCAGAATTTGCTGGACGCGATCGCCTTCAAGGGCTGGTAAATTCAGAAGCTTGCGGGTTTCGGCGTAATTGGGTTTGACCGCAGTAGCGCGAACAGATTGGTAGGATGGGAGGTTTTTCGCATCAATCACGAAGGGGCGAGGATATTGCTGTTGTAGTGAGGCTAAAGTGCGGATGACTTGAGGGGTGAGGATACCATAACTATAATCGGAAATAATAACCGCATCGCATTCAAAAAACAATTCAGTGAGTTGCCGGATGAATTGTAATTCTAGGTCTTGAGCGAGTGTTTCAGTACTGCCTTGATCGAGTCGAGCGAGAAGATGATCATTTGCGACAATGCGCTGTTTTGCTAACGTCGATCGCGCTGGATGAGCAGTTAAATTATCCGTCGCAACCTGATGTTGCTGAAGTCGAGATCGCAACCGTTCCCCGGCGACATCTGCCCCCATAACAGACAGCAGCAGCGGGTTCGCACCCAAGCCCCTGACATTCGCCGCGACATTCGCCGCTCCGCCTGGGTAGTCCTGCTGATGCGCGATCGCGACCACTGGCACTGGGGCTTCTTGGCACAGGCGATCGGCCGTGCCATGCAGGTAACTGTCCAGCATCACATCTCCCACCACAAGCACAGTGCAGGATTGCCAAACCTCTAGGTAGTGGGACAACGGTAAGGTCATGGGAGCATCAGCGCTGGTGGCTGAGGTAGAGGATCAGTAACCAGTTGAGTGAGAATCGTTTGGGCGACATCAGCCCAGCAGTGTACCTGAAAATGGGGCGATCGCGCGGGGGTTAAGTCCCATTCGGTTTCGTTGCCGTTGTCGAGCAGAATCGTGCGACATCCCGCCTCTCGTCCCGCCGCCACATCATGCAAGATGTCGCCAATCATCCAGGATTGACTCAAATCAATGTCATGGTCTTGTGCTGCCTGAAGCAAGAGTCCCGGCTGCGGTTTGCGACACTGGCAGGCGATCGCGTAAGGCTGAATCAAGCCTTCAGGATGATGCGGACAATAATAAAAATCAGTCAACACCACACCCGCAGATGCGAATAAACTCTGCAATTTTAGCCAGACTACAGCCAACGCTGATTCGGGAAAAAAGCCCCGCGCAACTCCCGATTGATTCGTAATCACAATCAATAAATAACCCGCCTGCTGCAACTGTTGCAAAGCTGCCAACACTCCCGCCGTCAACACGATGCGATCGGGATTCACATTGTAAGGAACATCGTCCACCAACGTCCCATCCTTATCCAAAAACACCGCTTTATGGCTCATCGCGCACCAACCAGGATTAAATAATCGTCACCAAATTTCTTTTACAAATCGGAATTTTAGGTAGAGACGCGCCGTTGGCACGTCTCTGCGGGATATGGAGGCAGAGGAAATGGCGTTTCAGGCATGGGGATTGGGAGATGAGGGGGCAGGGATGGGGGAAGAGGCATCGTGCGTCCTCACGGCCAGGATGTTTCTCGCATTGGTAAAACCGTCATCTCTGGGATCACCGTATGAGCGGGTAACAGTAGGGCAAACAGCACCGTTTCTGCGACATTGCGGGGGTCTTGCAAATTTTCCAAGGGCGTATCCGGGAAGCGATCGAGAATAAACGGCGTTTGCATGCCACCCGCCACGATCGCCGTGACTTTGACGTTATGCGGACGGGCTTCCACATGCAGGGCATGATTCAATCCCAACAACCCCCACTTGCTGGCATGATAGGCCGAAGCATTGGCCCAGGCCCGTTTAGATGCAGTTGAGGCAATATTCACGATATGTCCCCGACCTTGCTGTTTCATCAGCGGCAGAGCGCCTTTAGCGAGCAAAAAGGGACCACGCAAGTTGACCGCCAACACGCGATCGATGTCCGCCACGCTCAATTCTTCAATCGGCAACGTTTGATCCGTCCCGGCATTATTTACCAGCACATCAATCCGCCCAAACTGTTGCAGGACAGTTTCGATCAGGGTGTCGATCTGGTCTGCCTGCGTCACATCTAACGGTAGCGCGATCGCCTCCTGCCCCTTCCCCTGAATCTCCTTCGCGACTTTTTCCGCGTAAGGTAAACGAATATCCGCTACCACAACAATCGCTCCAGCCGCCGCCAAAGTTTCGCAAATAGCGGCTCCTAAGCCCTGTCCGCCACCCGTGACAATCGCGACTTGATCTCGTAAAGTTTGCATTGTTGTTCAACTCCTATCTCAATAATTACCAGGCATTCTCACCCAACCGACGCTTAACGACTCGCTGTATCATTGGCGATCGCTTTAGGCGGTTGCAGCAGCGGTTGGCGACTGGCGGAGAAACTCCCTGACCAGTGATCCGCCCCAGCTACCGGCGGCGCATTAGCAGTCAATAATTGATCTTCGACTAATTCACATAACAGATGAAT
>JAIXVO010000602.1 GCA_027482985.1 Cyanobacteriota bacterium | reverse complement strand
GCCGCCAGTTCCATCAGGGCTTCAATGTTGACTTGCCGATATTCGGGTGCCTGGATTTTGTTCAGCAGGTGTTCGACTTGCAGGGCAAAGTTTTTCTCACCGGGGGTCATTTCTGCCAGCAACAGTTCACTTTCGAGGCGATTGCGGCGTTCTAGCTTATCGCCAATCACGAGTCCTTTACAGTGCTTCAAGAGATTCCACACTTGCGGGTAAAAGTCTTTCGGCACACGATTGAGGGAGCCATCGAGTTGGCGTTTTTGCCACCAATTTTCAGTCGCAATGATCTCTTCCAGGTGTGCCGTTTGAATCGCCCAATCAATGTCTTTTTCCTGTTGTGAAACCTGTAAAGATTCCTGTTGAAATAGCGTCTGATTGATATTGTTATAGCCCTTCAGGACTTGATATAACCGAGTCTGTACCGTATGCGGACTCATTTGCATCAGTTTGCCATAGGCTTCATCTTGAGTCACATTCAATTCCTGTGCCAACTTTGTCGTCAGGAGCAAAATTAGATAGCCGACCCGCAAGGTCAACAAGCCATCAAACAGGGCGGGTTCCGACTTGATCAACAAACTCAGGTAGACCAGAATTTCTTGGGTCAAGACGCGATCGCGGATGTCTTCCCGACAAAATTCGCGCAACTTCTCCATCAGTTCTTGGGGCGATAGCGGTTGCGTAATCAGCGAGGCTTCACTATAGGCACGACCGACCGCGATTTGTTTTTGTCGCACCAAAATATCCGTCATCGCATCCGCCAGATTGATGCTCATCTTGTCGTACAGTCCCGCCACCCCGCGCAAAATCGCCCAGAGCTTAAGTTCCGCCGCCTTGCCGTACACCTCATTGAGCAACTGTTCCACCGTGACAGAACGCAGCGGTTGCCCCAACCCCGTATCAAAGTCAAAGCCCTTCAAGCGGACTAAGGTGCTGAGGAGTTCAAATTGTTCATACAGGTTGGCGGATTCCCGCAAGGCTTGCAACACCAGGGCGATTTCCGTCTCAATTTCCAGCTTGAATTCTTGCGTGATGCTGAGGGGAAAATTGCGATCGCGATCGAAGGCGAGATACACCTTTGCAGGGTGGGCATCTTGCACAGGTGCTTGCATGAACTCAAAGTCGTGGAGAAAATCAATCCGCTCAATGCAGGCAGTCAACATGAGTTGATTCAAGTGCCCCAACTTGACTTCGATATCGTGGCAAAAACCTTCCTGCAATTCCTTCAGCAAGGTCAGCATGGGCATCGTGTTGCCGTTGCCGTCATCGTCTTCCTGCAACATCCGGTGGGTCAGGAGGAGTGTCATCGTGGGGCGACCGAGTTGATTCCAGTGACGTTGAATGTGGGCAATTTCGGAGCGAATTTGGGACACCAGGAAATGGGGTTCCAGGGTCAGGTAAAACTGTTGTTGATCCAGGAAGGAGGGCAGGAAGACAACCGTTTCGCCCCGCATCCGAAAAATCCGCGAGGTGGTCAAACTGCGTAAGCGGCGGAGCGGTCGCCCACTTAAGCCGAGTTTGTCATTGCGGCCAATTTGGGTGTAGGCGTAGGCCAGATCGGTGGCGCGGCGCACCTGGAGCGGTTCAATTTGCTTCGGCGTTTGGGTGTCGATGCCGTAGGTCGCGAGTTTGGATTGCAGCCCTTCGTCTTCTGCGAGCAGGGCAATTTGGACGATCGGCTTGCGTTGACGGCGAATATGCAAATGGCGACCGAGGGGATCAATATCGCCCACGGAGAGCAGCCCATCCCGCAACATTTGCCCCAACAGGTACAGGCTTTGCGCCCACACGAGGGGAATGTTTTCGTTGGGCAACCGCTTTTGACTCTGGGGCGATCGCTGTTCGGCAGCAACCGACTCCTGCGGCACGTAATACAACTCCGGTAACAAGAACTGCCCATCCCGTTCCACCAGCACCGCTTGCAGCCGCTCCTGATAGTCTTGCACCGCTGCCGCATCCCCGCGAAACACGCCATCTAACAACAAATAAGTGAAGAACAGCGGCCATTCACATTCAATGTGTTCAAACTGCTTCAGTTCCCACGGTTCGTAGTGCAGCCGAGTGGTGTCTTCCAGCACGGTTTGATGCCCGTCTCGCAAAAACCGTTTGCAGCCGTACCGTCCTTGCAGTTTGTCGATAATTTTCTGGCGCGTGCGATCGCTCAACTCCAGATCATCCACCGCAAACGCCGGGAAGCCAATCACACTGAGGAGCGCCGCATCCACCTCTTTAGAACTGGACTCCCTCGGCAGCATCGACTCCAGCGTGATCCGCGTCCGGGCAATTTCATCCGGCATCACATGAATAACAGAGCCTTGTCCCCCATTCACCCCATACAGATTCAGCCCATTCATCGCTTCCAGCGCCGCTTTTGCCATCCCCACGGAACTGGCATTTAACTCCGGACTCCCGTGATTGATCTTGTTGCCCCGCTCCCAGATGCCATAGTCCGGCGTACGGTAAGCCCGACCGATGTAATAGACCAAATTTTGAATGAAATTGACTTCATCCGTGGTGAAAATAATTGCCAGCCCAGAGGCGGTCATTTGCGCCAAAATCAGCAGAAAAATCGACGTGGCATCCAGTTGTAAATGACCCCAGGCATCATCATTGACGACCACATCGCCCGTCTGGGTGTCGTACTTGGCGTGGAGGGCATCCAGCGGTGCTTGGGTTTCCTTGAACTGCTCCACTTTCGCCGCCTGCCGCATCATGGCAAACAGCAAGCCCAGCATCAATTTGACGACACTGTGTTCCAGCTCAAACGATCGCCCGCGATCGCCATCCACTTTCCGATACGCCAGCGCCAGTCCCCACACCGCCAGAATGCTATAAACGTTATCTCGCACCCAGGCATCGGTATAGTCGCCGTGGGCATTCACCGCTGTACTGGCGGGGAGGAGTCCCGTAATGGGGTTTTGCCGCGCCAAAATGACGGTAGCAATCTGCTCATAGTAGTGGTCGAGTTGGGACTGGCGATCGGAGAGTTTCATGGTGTGCCTGCAAATCCGCTAGTTAAGACTGCCCTTTCTGAAGGCCATTCTCACGGTATACCAAAAGCCGTGTAGCCAAGCGATATACCGATTATTGCGGAATCAGGCTGCAAATGGGCGACGAAATCACCGCGATCGCTTACTGCGCCGGACTGGGAGCGGGGCTTGCCGGAGTTACTGTCGCTTGGGGTGTAGGCGAAACTACGGGGCTGGGCGCAGGGGGTACCGGAGTTGGACTGGCAACCGGAGCAGGCGCAGGGCTAGCAACCGGACTGGGGGCAACAGCCGGAGGCGGCGAGGCCGTTGGGCTGGGGGAGACGGCAGGCTTGGGAGCCGGGGTGCCGAGAATGCTGACGTTGTCAGGGGTATAGAAGGTGCCCGCGACAGCG
>JAIXVO010000525.1 GCA_027482985.1 Cyanobacteriota bacterium | reverse complement strand
GTCGCTGCCGTGAAACAGTTTCAACAGCAAAAAGGACTCACAGCCGATGGCATTGTGGGTGCTCAAACGATGCAGGCTTTGGGACTGTAGGGAAAGATTAAATCAGGAGAAACCGATGACATCTATCATTATTGAGTCTTGTTTAGAGATTAACGATCGCGATCGCACAGAGGTGCGGGCTAGTTTTCAGGGCATCATTCAGGATGCGCCCAGTGGGACTTCGACCTCGATTGTGAATGGGTTATCCCAGCAACTCATTTATCAATTGCAATTGAACTTACCGAATGTGTTTTTGAGTTTTGACGATTTGAATGTCGATCTTGATGTGGCGGCGTTTCCCTATGTGCAAGCTCCGGCGAAACAGGGACTCCAGCAAGCGATTCGCGATCGCGGCATGAAAATGCTGGTGAATTCCTGTTATCGGACGATCGCGCAACAAATGCTGTTGTATAACGATCGCTTCAATAACTCTAATCCCGTCGCGCCACCGGGAACCAGCAACCATCAAACGGGACTCGCGATCGATATTGAAGATCCACGAGGCTGGGAACCATTTTTGGTGCAGTATGGCTGGAGTCCATTACCTGGTGATCCGCCGCATTTTGATTATGTGGGGGGTGGGACTGTCGATATTCGGAGTCAGTCGATTCGGGCGTTTCAACAACTTTGGAATCGCAATCATCCAAATGCCAAAATTGATGAAGATGGGGCATTTGGGCCGCAAACTGAAGATGCTTTGAATCGATCGCCCGCACCAGGATTTGCCAAAGCGCCGTGGGATGACAAACCCCGACTGCTGAAGCTGAGTCAACCGCGATATGAAGGAACGGATGTGATCCGGTTGCAAGAGGCACTCAAGAAGGCGGGACTGGCGGTGGATGTGGATGGGATCTTTGGTCCTGGAACGGATAAAGCGGTGAAAGAACTGCAACAGAAAAAGAGTCTGACGGTGGATGGCATTGTCGGCCCTAAAACCTTGAGTTTGATGGCATAACCTGAGCTTGAGAGAGTCCTGCATGACGGATATCGCGAATACAATCCATGTGCTGCTGATTGGCATTGACTACTACCAACCTAATCGGTTGTACCGAAGTTTGAAAGGGTCGGTGCGAGATATTATGCTTGTCGATACCTTCTTGCGAGAGACTCTAAAAGTTCCTCCTGAACGTATTCGCAAGTTACTTTCTCCTAATCCTGAAGATCCTGTTTTTGGTAATATTTCAGTGGTTCCAGCAGATGTGCCCACTTACGAAAATATTGTCAAAGCATTTGCAGACATCACACATCAAGCGCAACCCAGTGAACAGGTGTATATCCACTACTGTGGGCATGGGGGACGGGTGAAAACCGTGTTCGAGCGGATGAAGCAGGGGCTTTACGAACAATATGACGAGGGCTTGGCTCCCTTCGATATTGGGGATAGTCCCGATGGTCGGTATCTGCGCGATGTCGAAATGACGACTCTGCTAAAGCGCATGACGGATAAAGGCTTGCTGGTGACGGTTGTCCTGGATTCTTGTAATTCGGGCGGTGTCTCACGGGGGGATGCGGACATTCGGGGTGGGCTGGCTCCAGATACGGTGGAGCGTTCCTTTGTCAGTTTGGTGGCAGACCCCGCCGAATTGGAACGCAATTTGGTATCTGAAACGCGGGCACGGGCGATCGCGACGAGAGCGCCGCAAGTGCGAGACTATGTGTTTTTGGCGGCCTGCCGTCCCAATGAATATGCCTATGAGTATGCCGTGAATGGCGGGTTAGAGCGGCATGGTGCGCTCACCTATTGGATGATTGATACGTTAACGAGTATTGCCACACGAGGGCAACCGTTGACTTATAAGTTGTTGCACGATCGCGTCAATGCCCAGATTCAAAGTAAGTTTCCGCAACAAACCCCGATGCTGTTGGGCGAGGCGGATCGCCTAGTCTTTGGTAGCGATCGCTGGATTACACCTTTTACCGTGACCGTGATTAAAGTCGATCCGACAGGGACTCAGGTGCGGCTCAATGCAGGGCTGGCGCAGGGTTTGAGTAAAGGGGCGCGGTTTGCCATCTATCCGCTGAATACGACGGACTTTTCTGACCCCAAGCAGCAGGTCGCGATCGTCGAACTGAGTCAAGTCAATGCCTCAGACGCGCTGACAAAAGTGCTGTCGCCAGCGGAAGGCGGTGTGGCACCCAATGGGACGATCGAACCAGGGGCACCCGCCATCCTGGTCTCGGCACCGGTGGATTTGATCCGACGGGTGCGATTTTTTGCGGAAAAGACGGCGGGTGATCAAGAACATGAGTTGCCCCCTGCCCTCGTGCCGCAGCAAACCACCGCTTTGGCGGCAGTTCGGCAAGCTTTGACGGGTAATGGCTGGTTGGTGGAAGCGGAGGCAGATGAATCTGCGCATTATCAAGTCGCGATCGGGCGGGAGGGCGAATACGAGATTAATATGGGGTCGCCGATTCCTAATCTCAGACCTTTACTGCTGATTGATGATCCCACGGCTCCTCAGCAAGTGCTGGATCGACTTGTGCATTTGGCGAAATATCAGGTGGTGCAAAGTCTGGACAATGCGCGATCGAGGTTGCTCGATGTGCTTCAATTGGAAGTTTTGAGAGAAGATGGAACGCCTTTCGAACAACCCCAAAATCCAGTCATTCAAGGTGGTGACGTCATCACTTTGCGGCTGACGAATCGCGGGACTCAACCCTTAAAAGTGGCGATTCTCGATCTCGAACCCACCTGGGCGATTTCTCAAATTCCGTTAGGTGGCTTCGATTCGCCGTTTTTCAGCCTGGAAGCCGGAGCAACGGAAGACCAATTACTCCACATGAGTTTGCCAGAGGATGCGGTCTATCAGCAGTCAAAGGAGACGCTCAAGGTGTTTGCTGTCCAAAAAGGGCTGGCAGATTTCCGCTGGTTAACCCTTCCCCCCCTCGATCGCCCCTATGAGCGCCGAGGTCCCGAACTAGATGGTGCCCTACAAGACTATGTGAACCGCGATGATGAAGGGATCAATCCCTTGAATCAACTACTCGCCGCGATCGGGGCGGATCTCGATCGCGCACCTGCCGTCACCCGAGCGGCGACCGTTGTGGTTGATCCCCAT
>JAIXVO010000057.1 GCA_027482985.1 Cyanobacteriota bacterium | reverse complement strand
ATCGCAGCACATTCATCACTACTCCAGTCCCATTCAGCGTGGCGGTCAAAATCTGCCCTTGAGTCGCAGTCAGACTATAGGACTGGAGATTTTTGTCCTGGAGGGTGCCTTCCACAGTCGTCGAGATTTTGCCTGGCTCAAACTGAATGGGTTGGGGCGTACTACTGGCCTCTGTCGGCGGTGTGGAGGTAGCCGCTAGCGGCGATTGGGAGAGGGAATTATCTGTCACACTGCCAGGTGCGCCCACAATTTTAGAGGCTTCAGCTTGCGGCAATTTTGCCCCCGATACCCACACATCGCCATTCTGAGAAGGGGCATTGAGTTGTTCTTGCCAAAACCAAAAGCTGGCGGTGGCAATCCCCATCAAGAAGGCGATTAGCATCCCCAATCTCAAGCCCTTGCTATTTCTGGGATGCAAGGCGGACTTTTGAACTGTTACGGGGGCGCGATCGCGACTGGTTACCGCTCCCAAGGAATTCGACCCTGTCGCCTGAGCGGGATATTCCGCCGGAATCGAGGTCGCCAGCAAGGAAGCGGGTTGAATGGGCTTCTTGGATTTAGCTTTGGCTTTGGGGTTGGTCTGAGTGGGGATATGACACTGCTGCAACACGTGATGTAGATCCGCTAACACATCTGGCGCAAAGGGATAGCGATCGGCGGGATAAACACTCAACATCCGCTTTAAGATGGCCGAAAAATCTGGACTTAACTGGGCATGCGCCTGCCATTTCCATTCCAACGTGCGGCTATCCACCAGCGATCGCGGCTCTTTCCCCGTCAGCAACACAAGGCAGGTGGCGGCTAACGAATACAAATCACTATTGGGATAAACTTGTCCCGTTTGCAGTTGTTCCGGCGGTGCATAGCCCACTTTGCCAACACGAGTAATGGCAGAAGTTAGTGGATAATGGGTCGTTGCTTCTTTAACTGCCCCAAAATCGATAATAACGGGAAGCCCAGGATGCATGAAACCAAATGATTGATGATCTGTACCTGGGACAGAAGATCTCAAAATAATATTTTCAGGGGAGATATCACGATGAACGATGCCGCGATCGTGAATATAAGCCAGGACGGGCAGAATCTTTTCCAGGAAATCCAGGATCTCGCCTTCCGAAAAAGCCTGTCCTTGTTGGCGATACTCCTGCAACAAGTGGCGGTAGGTGTGCCCATCCACAAAATCCTGCACCAAAAATAAGCGTTGATCGGCTTCAAAAGCGGCCCAAAATTTAGGGATTTGAGGATGCTGAATTTGGTATAGCGTACTGGCTTCCCGATGAAACAGGGCGCGCGACTTTTCCACCAGTGGATCATCCCCATCGGGCACCGCAAATTCTTTCAACACACAGCGCTCATCGAACCGCTCATGATCGATCGCCAGATACGTACGACCAAACCCACCCTGTCCCAGAATGGCCTGGATTAGATATCGCTGTCGAAGACAAGTTCCCAACGGAATGGGAGCAACCATAACCTCTGCACCCTCCAGAAAAATCACACCAACGGGTGTAACCATCTTGACTGATTTACGCAAAAGGTTCTATGGTGCAAGACCCCCAAGGGGGGGATGCCCCTGGGGAAAGGGAGATGTGGGAGGGGGAGGAAGGAAGAGGAAGGGGGAGGAGGGGGGTTGGGTTGAACAATAACGGGAACTTTGATACCCATGGTGGTTTTGTTGGGGGACGCGATCGCCAACCTAGCCGCCGTCAGCAGCGATCGCCCTTGATTGCCCGCGCGTCCTACCGCACGAATTGGGGCATCACTTCGGCAGCGGTAAAGAGGCCGTGAATGCCGCGTCGGTGGAGCTGGATGCCCGCTTTGAGATAACCGAAGGCAGGGCCACAGACATTGGCCGCCATGCTGGTTTCATCGCCCAGGGTGAAGGTGTGGGTGGAGATTTTACCTTCGAAGGTGCGTCCCGTCACTTGTACATTGGTGCTCAAGGGTTTCTTGGGATTGCGGGTATCTACCACGCCGCCGACGGTGACGCGATCGCGCCCACAGATGCCTGCCAGTTCCAGCATGATGTCGTCCGCGTGTTCCATGTTCTCCAGGGTGAGGATGCCGTTGGTGCGATCGAGTAAGGCGGCGACCTCGGCATCGGTCATTTGTCGCGCTTGTTCCACGCTATAGCCGGGTAAATGACCAATATCTTCCCGCACGGTGGCGCGATAGGCTTCCCAGTTGGCAATCCCCACGCCAAAGGTAATTTTGACCTGATGCACTTCGGCGTAGCTTTGAGCGGCCAGCGCGGCGGCGGCGGTGAGCAATCCAGGGGTGGCTCCACAGCCCGTCATATAAGTGATGCCCGCCGATCGCAGGTCATCGGCAAGATCTAATAATTGCTCGACGGCACTGGTCCGCTTCATGGCATCCACCAGCACGCCGCGCCAGCCCGCCTGGATAAATTGTTGGGCAACGGAGGCCATGAAGGTATTGGGTAAGTTGGGCAGGGCCAGAAAGTAACCTTCGACGGTGGGAGCTTGCGCGATCAGCGCGGCAATACTGTCCGGGCTCAAACTGCCACCAGCTGCCAGATAGCCCAAGGAGCCGCGATCGCGGTAGGTGGTGATACAGGCATCTGCATTTAATCCGGTCGCGTTGTAAACAAATCCTTGCTGGTCTGCCGCCGCCACCCAGCGCATTTCCTGCTTCTGCGCCAAAACGCGACTAGCGGCCTGCCCCAAGCCTCCAAAACCCAGAACCCCCACCTGGATGGGAGCTGTTTGCCCCGCTGCGGTTGTAGCGATCGCGGGTGCTGCCAGATATTGTTCAACCATTTCCCTATGCCGTGAAATTTCAACAGTCCTCATTATCCGTCTGAAACTGGTCGCGATCGCATCTCTCTCGACCGATAGAGGGAAACCGATACGGGCAATATATAAACTTTCATTAAATAAGTTTGCTCAAATGCCCATCTTGACTGTGCTCTAAGTTTAAGGGACACTGACAAATAACTGAGCTTCCACCCGCCAACTTTATAAGACTTATTAAGTTTATTTACTTTATAGGCGCTCAGTCTTTCGGGATTGTAATTTAATCAGCAGGGTGGTTCGCGGAATTCAAGTCCTCTCTGGGCTGCTAGTTAATCTCTGGAGTTTATTCCACGGTGATTGGCAGACGAAACAGCTACCACGATTACGGTTGCATGCATGGAAACTCTCGAATTCATTATCTTTCCCGATGGTCGGGTGCAAGAAAAGGTAACAGGGATTGTCGGCGCATCCTGTGCGGAAGTCACTGCTGCTATTGAGGCTCAACTCGGTTTGGTTCTCAACCAGGAATTGACCTCTGAATACTTTGCTCAAGCTGTTGAACAATCGGCGACGGCAACGAATCAGACCACTTTCAGTGAGTGGTAGTCCGGTTCCCAACTTTTGTCCAACCTCCGTTCGTTAAGAAACACCATGTCACACTTTAGCCAAATCAAAACTCAAATTCGTAACCTGTCCTCCCTGCAAGCGGCTCTCACTGACTTGGGAATTGACTGGAAGCCGGGTCCTCAAGCCGTCCGAGGTTATCAAGGGCAGACTCACACTGCGGATGTTGTGATTGAGCAACGCAATGGTTACGATGTCGGCTTTAGCTGGAATGGCAGCGAATACGAATTGGTCGCTGACCTGCAATTCTGGAATCAACCCACGCCCGTGGATCACTTCCTCAGCAAAGTGACTCAGCGCTATGCCTTTCAAACCGTTCTGAATGAATCTGTCCAGCGTGGTTTTCAGGTTTCTGAGCAACAACAGAATGCGGATGGTTCGATTCGGCTGGTGTTGCAACGCTGGAGTGCTTAGACACGGCTGGAGGGGACGCTTGGGTGAGCGTCCCAGTCCCTCACATGGACGGGCAAGATGCCCATCCCACAAGGTGCTCAGAAGATAGAGATCATTCATCATTGTTTGCGATCGCCCGGATCACTGTAGGGTCTGTTAATCGCAAATTAACTATTGCGACGGGGCTCGGCAGTTTATGGAAGATTTATCAGGTCATCAACCATTCCCTTCCTCTCACGCTCCCGAGCGTTCTGGATTAGAGCCGGAGTTGGGTGGATTCTTGCGTACGGCACCGGAGCGTTCTGGTTTGGAACCGGAGTTGGGCGGCACCTTGCGGCAGAAGGGGGTTTATGTTGATGAGATTACCTGCATTGGCTGCAAGCACTGTGCTCATGTGGCACGGAATACTTTTTATATTGAGCCGGATTATGGTCGATCGCGGGTGGTGCGGCAAGATGGCGACTCTGAAGAAGTGATTCAAGAGGCGATCGAGACTTGTCCCGTTGATTGTATTCACTGGGTCGATTACACCGAACTCAGGCAGTTGGAAGACGAACGACAATATCAAGTCGTACCGTTGGCTGGATTTCCGATTGATTATTCCCTGATCCGCAAGAAAGTTCAGGAAAATAAAGAAAGGCGCAAGCGATCGCATTGAGTTCTAACCAGCAAAATACGCTTGAGTCGCACATCCTTGTGCTAAAAGTACAAATGTGTGTTTGCCCAAGCGTTTTAATGGAACGCGTGTTGATTGAGAGAGCGTCATCCTGGTAATGCGGATCAAACAACCTTACAAACGATTGTCGTGGGTGGCATTAGGCGTTGGTACCCTGGTTCTGGTTTGCCTCTACAGTCCAGTGAAGCTGTTGTTTGATGAAACGCTCCTGACCGCAGAATTTAAGCACCTGGGTAGTGCTGCGCCCTTGTGGTTTGTCCTCTTGTTTACGATCGCCCTCGCTTTAGGCTTTCCCGGTAATGTGCTGGCAGTTGTAGGCGGTGCTGTCTTTGGGCTCACTTGGGGCACAATCTGGTCACTTTTGGGCAGTACGCTAGGAGCAATCGCGGCCTTCTGGCTAGCCCGACATCTGCTGCATGGCTGGGTAACTCGCCACTTTGGGCAACATCCCTGGCTACGGCGACTGAATCAGGCGATCGCCCAATATCCCTTCACTTTTGTTTTGGCTACCCGCTTCACGCCCCTATCGCCCTTCAGCCTGGTGAATTTTCTGTTTGGGTTGACTCCCATTGACCTGAAAACTTACACCATCGGCACTTTCCTGGGTTTGATCCCGCTCACCCTGGCCTACAGTTGGTTGGGCGTTTCTGGTTTAACCGCTTTACACGGCGGCGATCGCTGGTCACTTTACCTCGCCTTGGGCTTCTTAACGCTTCTTTCTGTGTTGCCCATCCTTGTTCCTAAAAAGGAAAGGCAAAGGGTCGAGGGCAGAGGGCAGTAGGAAGAGAAACCTAACCCTGGGTCTTGCCCTCCGCCTTCTGCCACCTGCCTTCCCCTCAAGGCATGGGTTTGAGGAAAAGCCAACTGACGAAGAAGAAGGAGGCGGTGAATAGTTGGGTAATGTCGATCGCGGAGAGGTAACCATCGGCGAAGGAGGCAAAACTGCGATCGGTAATGCCAAATACCCAGGAAGAAATCCCCACAATCCAGATGCCCCACCGGAGTTTGTCCAAAAAATCAGATTTGGGCGGTTGCTGCTTGTCCATAATGTGCAATTTGCTATGAAAGAGAGAGGATGGAAATGGCAGATGGATTGTTACGCGTCTTAACGTATATGTTACGAAAATTTTCTTATTCTTGCCATACTTCCCAGGTTGTAGTAGTAGCAGGTGCTACTTGAAACCCATTTCATCGACCCGCTTGAGTTGCTTGCGCAGGTAAAAGTGATGCCTCAATCTCCCAACATCGGTGCTTCAGAACTGAATTCTCCGCCCGAAGATGCCTTGCTGACGACGTTACGAGCGGCTGTGGGGCTACTGGAGTTGCCCGCGACGGATCGGCTGGGGCAGGATTTTCGGACGATCGCCAGTCAGTCGGGTCAGGCGAACTTTCGGATTGTGGTGTTTGCGCCCTTCAATTACGGCAAGTCCACGTTGCTGAATGCGCTGTTGGGCGAGCGAGCGTTGCCGATTGACCTGATTCCCACCACGGGAGCGGCGATCGTCGTGAAGTATGGGGAAGCGTTAGCCAGCCGGATTGATTTGGCGAACGGCAACTCGATTGATGAGGCGGGAACGGAGATCCTGAAACAATTCGCGATTCTGGATGGCGATCGCCGGATGCGGGAGGATGTGACGGGCGTGGAAGTGTTTTGTCCGCATCCATTCCTGCAAACGGGGGTGGAATTGGTGGATTTGCCGGGGACGGATGACCAGGAAGCTCAGGATGCGCTGGTGAAACAACAACTGCTGACGGCGGATCTGGTGATTCAGGTGTTGGATGGGCGCAAACTGATGACGCTGGGTGAACGGGAACAGTTGCGCGACTGGTTACAGGATCGCGGCATTGAGACGGTGGTGTTTGTGGTCAATTTTTTGAACCTGCTGGAGCCGGAGGAGCAAAAGCAGGTTTACAATCGACTGCGCTTTGTGGCCGAAAGTTTTCGCTCCAAGTTACCCGCTGGCGTGAGTAATTTGTATCGCGTTGATGCCTTACCCGCTCTCCGCGCCCGCCTCAAGGGCGATATGGCGGCGGCACAAGCGGCTGGCTTGCCCATTTTGGAATCGGCGTTGCAAACCATCGTGCAGGGGCAACAAACCCAGGTTGAGAGTCGCCGATCGCGGTTGCAGGCGATCGGGCAGCAGGTGGCGCAAGCGTTGCAAGGGAAAGTCGAGCAACTGGCAGCAGAACTTCAGCAGACGGCAGGCAAGGAACAGCAGAAAGCGGCAATTCAGCAACAGGCGGCAACCCTGATCCGCAAAGGGTTTACCCAAGCGACTAACGATTTTGCGGATTGGTTGAGTTTGACTCATTTGCTCGTCACTTACCAGGAAGAGGCTGCTCAGGCGTTACAGCAAGGACAATTCCGCAGTTGGGCCAGTGGTGCCTTTAAGCAAACCGCGATCGACCATCAACAAGCGATCGCCAAATGGGTGCATCAGGCGTGTGACTTTTTTGAACAGGAACGCCCCCACCAATTGCTGGTCAACTTTCCGCCCGATCCGGCGATCGTCCCACCGCCGCCGCCGCCCCCACCCAACGCTCCGCAAAAGTCGAGTGATTTGCCGACCGAAGCGCTGGCGGGAGGAGCTTTGGGCTGGATGCTGGGGGGGCCAGTGGGGGCGGTGATTGCCGGGGGCGCGTCCTACCTGTTGAATAAAACCCTCAATCCCAATCCGGCGGCGGAACCAACCCCTGTTGCCGATCCAACCCCTGCGGTTCCAGCCTATGCCTGTCTGGAAGCCGCCCGCGAGTATCTGATTCATTTCAGTCACTTAAATCTGGCGAGTTTGCAGAAGTACGTGACGGTGGGCGATCGCCTGATTCAAGCCCCTGCGACCCCAGCTCATCGCACCACTGCCGCCAAACAATATCAGTTGCAACTGCTGCGATCGACCCTGGAGCAATTGCAATGTGAACTATCCTCTCCAAATATTACAGAATCTTAAGAAGTGTTATGAGTCACGGGATACGGTAGCGTCTGCTCAGAATGTAAGCAAGAATCTAAAGAAATTGTTAAGCCCATTCGCACCGAGGAGGTGAGACGTGTTGACGATTGAAACGTCGCTACTACGTCTGACATGGTCAGTCATTGAAGAAGCGCAGAGTGCAAATTTGCTCTCGCTCACGGATACTGGGTTGGTGCGGCTCTTGCTGCAACGCATCTCCAAGCGAATTTTGCTCACGGGAGACGAAGTTTGTTTGCTCTACGATTACATTAGTTCCAAGACGACCCTCATTCGAGATATGGCAGAGTCTCGGTTTGCCCCTCACCCTGCCGCCCTCCGGTCACCGTCAGAACCCGTGGGCATCGAGGTGGCACCGAGTAAAGAAATGGTCAGTACGCACTAAGTCGGATCAAGAAAAAGGGTGGAGTTACCTCCACCCTTGACTGTTCATTAAGCACCTGAATTGGGATGAGAACTATTTAGTGCTATCCACGAAATCAGCATCAATCACATCCTCGTTGCTGCTAGCGGTTGCCCCCGGAGTGGGACCCTCCGCTGCTGCCCCATTGCCATTGGCGGCATTGGCGTTGGCATAGATGGCTTGTCCCACTTGCATCAACGCCTGTTGCAACTCGGTAGTGAGGGACTTCATCTGGTCGTAGTCGTCACTGTTGACCGCTGTCCGGAGGGACTGCACCAACTCCTGCACTCGCGCTTTCTCCGCTGGCGGCACTTGTCCATTCAGTTCACCCAGTTGCTTCTCGGCTTGATAGGCCAAGGCATCTGCCGTGTTCTTGGTATCGACTTGTTCGCGCCGCTGGCGATCGCTCTCGGCATTCCGCTCGGCATCGTTCACCATGCGTTCGACTTCGGTCTTGTCGAGGGTCGAAGCACCGGCGATCGTGATCGACTGCACTTTGCCCGTCCCGCGATCTTGCGCTGACACCGACAGAATCCCGTTGGCATCAATGTCGAAGGTCACTTCAATTTGCGGGACACCGCGCGGTGCGGCGGGAATCCCATCCAGCCGGAAGGTACCCAGGCTCTTGTTGTCATTCGCCATGTCACGTTCGCCTTGCAGCACATGGATTTCCACATTGGATTGACCATCCACTGCCGTCGAGAATACTTCTGACTTCTTGGCCGGAATCGTCGTGTTGCGCGGGATGATGCGAGTCATCACGCCACCCAATGTTTCCACACCCAGAGACAGCGGCGTGACATCTAGCAACAGCATGTCTGTGACTTCGCCACTCAACACACCCGCTTGCACTGCCGCACCCACAGCCACGACTTCATCCGGGTTCACGGTCAGGTTGGGTTCTTTCCCAGTAATCCGGCGCACCAAATCCTGGACGGCAGGAATCCGAGTTGAACCGCCCACCAACACCACTTCATCAATTTCAGCGGCAGTCAGTTTGGCATCCCGAATTGCTTGTTCCACGGGCACCCGGCACCGTTCCAGCAAATCCGCACTCAGCTTTTCAAATTCCGCGCGGGTCAGAGTCAGGTCGATGTGCTTCGGCCCATCTTGACTGGCGGTAATAAAGGGCAGGTTGATCGTGCTTTGGGTCGCCCCCGACAATTCGATCTTGGCCTTCTCTGCCGCTTCCGTCAGTCGTTGCAAGGCTTGCTTATCTTTCCGCAGATCGATACCTTCATTGCGCTTAAACTCTTCGGCAATCCAATCCACGATTTTCTTGTCGAAGTCATCGCCGCCCAGGTGGGTGTCCCCACTGGTGGCTTTCACTTCCACCACGCCATCACCAACTTCCAGCAGGGAGACATCGAACGTTCCGCCACCCAAGTCAAAGACCAGAATGGTTTCGTTGTTTTGCTTGTCCAGCCCATAGGCCAAAGCCGCAGCAGTGGGTTCGTTAACGATCCGCAGGACTTCAATGCCAGCGATCTTCCCGGCATCTTTGGTGGCTTGCCGTTGGGAGTCGTTGAAGTAAGCGGGAACGGTGATCACCGCCT